>JAJYAF010000233.1 GCA_021779655.1 Pseudomonadota bacterium | reverse complement strand
GACGGCCGGTTGCGCAACGCCTACCGGGCTGGGCCGATGCGCCAGCCCGCCGAACTGCCGGGCTGGTGGGATGCGCGCGCGGGCGCCTGGCGGGAGGATGCGTATCAGGCCGGCAGCCAGACCGGCCCTATCGCCTGGGCGATGCTGCTTTGGACGGCGCTTGGGTGGCAGGCCCCGGCCAACCGCGCCGGGGATTGGCTGAACGGCGCGCTGCGGGCGCCGCTTGGTTATTATGGCGGTTTTTATGGCTTCGAGCCCAAACCCGTGAAGCTCCTGTGGCAGAGCACGGAACAGAACACCGACGTGTTCGTGGCCTTCACCCGGCTTGGCCGCGGCGCCGATGCGGCCCATGCCGCGAAATTCGTGCGCCGCATGGTCAGCCCCCAAACCCGGCTGTTTGCCGCCGGCGCCACGCCGGACGGGCGCGCAAACACGCTGCTCGCGGCGGATGCCGGTATCTGGCCGATGCTTGCCGGGCTGGGCAGCCCAGCCTCTGCCGCCGCCGCCATCGCCGGTCTGCGGCATGACGACGGGATTGGGTTCAGCACCGCGAGCCGGGGGATCTGGCCGGAAGGAACGGCTTTCGCGGCGCTCGCGCTGCGGCGTGGCGGAAGCCCGCTCGCGGCGCGATTTCTGGCAAGCGTGCGGGCGGCGCTCGCACCTTCCGGGTTTGTCTATGCCGCACCTTCCGGCGCGCTTGCCACGGGGCTGGATACAGGGCCGCCGCTGCCGGGGTCCCCCGCCCGGCCTTTCCTGTATTTCCATCGCCCGGCCCTGGCGCCCACGGCCTGGGCCGCGCTGGCCGCCATGAATGTCGATCCGCTATCAACCTGAAGTCGTGCGTGGTAGCGTTGGATTGAAGGAACTTGCCTGAGCCGGTCCGATGCCGCTTTCCGCCGCCCGCCTGCTGCAACCCGATTCGCCCATCAAACCCGCCTGGGCGGTTTTCGATCCGGTATGGTATTTGAGAGCCTATGGCGCGTGGCTGCCTGCCGGGATTGCCTACACGCCCGCCGCGCTGCTCGATCACTATCTCCGCCATGGCGCCGCTGCCCGCCATTCGCCAAGCGCGGTATTCGACGAAAGGTATTATCTGGCCGCCAACCCGGATGCCGCCGCGGCGGTACAAGCCGGGCGTTTTGCCTCCGGCTTCGATCATTTCTGCCAAATCGGCCATCGCCGCCTGAACGGGCACTGGCTGTTCGATGACGCGTTCTATGGCGATTTCTACGAAGATCTGGCGCTCGGGAACCTCGACGCGAACGGGATTTGCGGGCGCTACGATCATTATCTGCGCGCCGGCCAGCACGAGCAGCGGATCGCGCATCCGCTCTTCGATGGCAGGTTTTATACCGCCCGCGCCATTGCCGCCGGGCAGGACCGGCTGCTCGCGCAACATGGCCCCTACATGCATTTCCTCCTGCACCTGCAATCAGACGCCGGAGAATTACCGCCTTCCTGCTATTTCGATCCGCAATGGTACGCCAGCCGCTACCCGCAATGCCGTTCCGCCGGAGCGGCCGCCATACCCGGTTCCGCGATCCGGCATTATCTCTGCGCAACCGCAGAGGACGCGTTCGATCCGCTGCCGGAATTCTCCGAACGGTTCTATCGCGAATCGAATCAGGATGTGCGCGGGGCGCTTGCGGATGGCGCGATTCCCAGCGGTTACCGGCATTTCCTGCAAACCGGCGTGTTCGAGTTGCGGCAGCCGCATCCCGATATCGACCTGGCGTTCTACTGCTCTGCCAATGCCTCGGTCCGCAACGATCTGAACACCGGCGCAAGCCGCGACGCCTTCGCGCATCTGCGCGAGATCGGCTTGCGCGACGGGCTGCGCCATACGCCGCCGGGACAGGAGCCTGCCATCGGCGAGCGCGCCGCGAGAGACGTGCTGCGGCAGCGGGCGGAGGCCGATCTTGCGGGTTTCGCCCACGGAAGATTGGATTTCACGCCGCGTGGCGCATGCTGCCTTGCGGTGATTCTGACGCTGTCCGGGGATTTCGCGGTGTCGCTGCGGGCGTTATCCGCGCTGCGCGGGGCCTTCGCCGGCGATATGGAATTGTTCATCGTGGATCACGGTTTGAGCGACGGGAACGCGGAGATCGGCTGCCATGTCATGGGCGCCCGGATCATCCGGCCGGCGCGGCCTGTAGACCATGCCCAGGCGCGCAACATGGCCCTGGCCGAATCCTCCGCCGGGTTCGTGCTGTTTCTCGATGGCCAGGCGGAACCGGGATTCCTGGCGATCGCGGCGGCGCTTTCGCGGATCCGCTCCGCCCCGGACATCGCCGCCGTGGGCGGCAAGCTCGTCCGCAGCCACGGGCTGCTGCGCCAGGCCGGCGGCATCGTCTGGCGGGATGGTTCGATCAGCGGCTATATGTACGATGCGCCGCCTTCGGCGCCGGAAGCGAATTTCCTGCGCGAGGTGGATTTCTGCTCCGGCGTGTTCCTGCTCTGCCGCGCCGCTTTCGTGAAAGCGCTCGGCGGCTTTGATATGGAATTCAGCCCCGGCCGTTACGATGACGCCGATTTATGCCTGCGCATGGCGGCGGCGGGCGGGCGGATTCTGTATGATCCGGCGGTGGTCGTGCATCATTCCGCACTCGATCGCGTGAGCGATGCCGAGCAGGCGCTGCTGCGGCGCGGGCAGCGGATATTCCGGCGCAAGCATGAACCGCTGCTGGCAACGAAACCGGATCATGCCATGCGCAACCTGGCGGCCGCGCGCACGCCGCGCAGAGGACAAAAGAATATCCTGTTCATCGAAGACAGGGTGCCGTTGCGCCGTTTCGGCTCGGGGCATGTCCGCGCCAACGACGTAATCCATGCCATGGCCGCCGCCGGCCATGCGGTTTCGGTCTTTCCGCTGGCCGCCGCACCGGCCAGCCTGTTGCAAATCCGCTCCGGGTTTCCGGACGGCGTGGAAGTCCTGCATGACCGCGATATCAGCGGGCTGGCAGCGTTTATGGAGGAACGGCGTGGGTTTTACGATCTCATCTGGATCTGCCGCACCCATAATCTCGGCCGTGTTCTTCCGGAGTTTCTGCAAGCCGGGATCGACCCCAGGGATACGCCCTTCGTGCTTGACACCGAAGCGCTTGGCACCTTGCGGGAGGCGGGCCGCGCGCGGCTGCGGGGGGCAGGGGATTTCAATTTCCCGGCCCGGCTTCGGGAGGAGCTGGAAGATACCGCGCTGTGCCGGGTCTGTGTTGCGGTTAACGCGGAGGAAGCCGGGCTGCTGCGCGGGCTGGATTTGCCCGCTTGCGTGCTGGGCACGATGCGCGAGCCGGATATCACGGCAAACGGCTTCGATGCGCGCGCGGGCATCCTGTTCGTCGGCGCGCTGCATGAGGAGGACAGCCCGAATTTCGATGCGCTGCGCTGGTATGCCGAGGCAATCCTGCCGGCGCTGGAGCGGGAGATGGATCCGGTGCCGATGCTCCATGTGGCAGGCTATCATGCGCCGGATGTGGATTTGCGGGGGCTTGCGGAGCATCCGCGAATCCGGCTCCATGGAGCGGCGGAATCGTTGCGGGATCTTTATGAAAAAAGCCGGATATTCATCGCGCCCACGCGCTTTGCCGCCGGCACGCCTTACAAGCTTTATGAAGCGGCATCGTATGGCGTGCCGATCGTTGCCACGGATCTTCTGGTCCGGCAGCTTGGCTGGCGGACGGGCGAGGAGATTCTGGCCGCGCCCGGCGACGATGCGCGCCGCTTCGCCGGCGAGATAGCCCGGCTGTACCGGGATCGCCTGCTCTGGTCGCGGCTGCGGCACGACGCGGCGGCGCGGATCGAACGGGAGAACGCGCCGGCGGAGTTCCGCGCGGCGGTTGGCGGGATCATCGGCCATGCCCTGGAAAGTGGAGCGGTGATTGCCCCAGGCGATGGCCACGCAGGCGGGGATGAGCGTGGTTCAGGCGCTGGGAGTGAGCGCGCGGCCGGGAATGCGGTGGCGGTATGACAAAGCCTCGGCCACATGGGCGCGGCGCACGATGTCCGCGCCGGCCAGATCGGCGATGGTGCGGCTGACCCGCAGGATGCGGGTAAAGCCGCGCGCGGAGAGTTGCAGGCGCGTGGCGGCGGCCTCGGCGAAGGCGCGGGCATCGGGGGCCAGCGCAATCCGGTCGGCCGGGGCTTCCGCGTTGTTCGCGGCCAGTTCGCCGTAGCGTTCCCGCTGAATTTCCCGCGCCGCGGCGACGCGGGCCGCGACCTGGGCGCTCGGCTCGCCGGCGGGGGCGCGGGATAGCTCGGCCGGGCTGATCGGCGAGATTTCCAGGATCAGGTCGATACGGTCCAGCAGCGGGCCGCTGATGCGCGTTTGGTAATCTTCGCCACAGCGTGGCGCGCGGCCGCATTCGCGCCCGGCACTTCCCAGGTAGCCGCAGCGGCAGGGATTCATTGCCGCCACCAGCTGAAACCGGGCGGGATAGGTCACGTGCGCGGCGGCGCGGGCCACGGTGGTTTGTCCCGCTTCCAGCGGTTGGCGCAGGGCCTCCAGCGTGGCGCGCGGGAACTCGGGCAGCTCGTCCATGAACAGCACGCCCCGATGGGCGAGCGAAACCTCTCCCGGCCGCGCGCGGTTGCCGCCGCCCGCGATGGCCGCCATGCTGGCGGAATGATGCGGCGCCCGGAAAGGTGGACGGGTCACCAGCCTGCCGTCTTCCAGCAGGC
>JAJYAF010000232.1 GCA_021779655.1 Pseudomonadota bacterium | reverse complement strand
GTTTTGATTTGCAGCGGTTCCGTCGGCAATTGGGGCTGCGGTCCGGTGGGGTCGTCATTCACCTGCTGGGCCAGGGCAGCAGGCGCAGCCAGCAGCCAGGCGAGCAGCACAGGGAAAACGACAGGCTTCATCATTCTCTCCATCTGCGCGCCTATCTGCCCCAGAGCAATAGACCAAGGCAAGCCGTGGACAGCCCCCATTTGCCTCGGTAAGGGCTGCGTCACCCACCCGGATTTGGCGAAAACCGCCGGGGTGGATGCCGCCCGCGAAGTGGCGCGTATCCTCGCTATCCGGCCCGAATTCATCGTCTGCGAGAGCCGGGCGCGGGATTGGTCCTCGTCCGATTCATTGGTTTGTAAAGAGATGGGCGCCGCGCTGGCCGCGCGATACAGCCCGTGGAAACGCGTGCCTCGCAACGACATCTACCGGCTCAACCCACCTTTTATTTCACGATCAGGGCCGTGAGTTGCCCATAAGCCGCGCTTCCCCACCGCCGCTCGGCCACCAAAGATCGCTAAATAAACCGGCTTGATTCAGGTCAATGATCCCGCCTTGCCGCGGATTTAGCTGCCAATCCATGGCCATGCTCGATCTCGGCGCCTTTCGCCGCGCGCCCCTTGTCTCCGCCCCCTTCAAGCATCTGGTATTGAAGAGATTCATCCGCCCGGACCAAGCCCCCGCCGCCCTGCGGGATTTCCCTGAAATCGCCCATGCCGGTCTGCTGCCGGTGGAAGCGACGCGCCCTGGCCCCGCTTTGCTCGCGCTGATCGAGGAGCTGAAAACCCCGGAAGTAACCGCCGCCTTTTCCGGGAAATTCGGCATAGACCTCACGGACCGCCCGACCATGATCACCCTGCGCCACCGCATCTCCGCCCAGGCCAAGCGGGTGATCCATTATGCTTGAAGCGGCCTCTCTCAAGCCCGGCGTGGTGGCCAGCCTCGCCGCCGCGCGGCGCCAGGAGTTTCCCTACCCCCACTGGCTGCTGGACGAGGTGCTGCCCGAGCCGGCCCTTGCCTCTCTCTGCGCCTTGCCGCTGGCCGCGCCGGAGGTAGGCGACACGCGAGGCCGGCGCGAGACGCATAATTCCTCCCGCCTCTTCTTCGGCCCCCAGGAGCAGGCGCGGTTTCCCGTCTGCGCTGCTCTCGCGGCGGCGTTGCAAGGCCCGGATTGCGTCGCCAGCCTGGAATCCCTCACCGGTGCCCGGCTCGGCGGCAGTTATCTGCGCGTCGAATACTGCCAGGACCGGGACGGGTTCTGGCTGGAGCCGCATACCGATATCGGCGCCAAGTTCCTCACTATGCTGATCTATCTCAACGACCCGCCGCCCGGCGAGGACTGGGGCACCGACATCTACGAAACGCCGGAAAAGCGCCTCGGTTCCGCCCCATCCGGGCGCAATCGCGGCCTCGTTTTCATCCCCGGCCCCGCCAGCTGGCATGGATTCGCGCGGCGGCCCATTACCGGCATCCGCCGCTCGCTGATCGTCAATTACGTCACGCCGGAATGGTGCTCCCGGCATGAGCTCGCTTTTCCGGGCCAGCCCGTTCGCGGCGCTTCGCGGTGCGGGGCACAACCGGCCAACCAATGAAGCGCGAAGATCGCCAGCCGATCAGTCCAGACGCAGCAATCGCCCGGTTCGGCGGGCAGCACGCAGCGCGCGGTCGAACAGCCAGAGCGCGCCGGTTAGCGTCAGCAAAGCAACCGCGCCGCCCCAGAGCAGCGGCGAGAGAGCGGAATGCCCGCTCACCATCACGCTTCGCATCGCCTCGAATGCCTGCGTCGTCGGCAGCAACCGCGCGATGCCGCGCAGGCCCTTCGGCAAGGATGCCAGCGGGTAGAAAACGCAGGAGAGCGGCATCAAAATCCCCGCCAGCCCATAGGCCAGGGTCTGCACGCGGGTGGAAAAGCGCAGGATCAGGGCGGTGACCAGAAGCCCGATGGCGGCGCCAAAGCACAGCAATACCGCGAGCGGCGGCAGCAGCCGCAACAGCAATGCTGCTCCCGGAAGCCCGGTGAGCACCCGCAAAGCCAGCGCGATCAAGCCCAACCCCAGGCCCAACTTCAGCAGATTGAGAGCGAACAGACCGGCTAAAAATTCTCCCGGCGAGAGCGGCGAAACGAATAGCGGCGCGAGATTGCGCGACCAGATTTCCGCGAGAAACCCGACCGCGACATCGCGTTGAAACGCCCTGAACGCGCCCCATAATGCGATCCCGGCCACCAGCTGCTCGGGAGCCGCGAAATGCAGGCGTCCATGCATCAGGTAGCGGCTGAGCAGGCCCCAGGTGACGACATCCAAAAAGGGCCAGAGCAGGATATCGTCAATGCGGTCAGGGTTGCGCAGCGCTTCCACAAGGTGGCGCCGGAACACCGCGATTATGCGGCGCATGTTCCGGGACCGGCCGAGGCGAGGCGGCGGAACACCGCCCCCAAATCCGGCGCGGCATGAACCTGCCCCAGCACCCGGCGGGTGATTTCGAGCGCGCTGCCGCAGGCGATCACCCGGCCACCCGACAGCAGCACGATGCGGTCGCACAGGGCCTCGATCTCGGCCAGATTGTGCGAGGTCAGAAGGATCGTCATCCCCCGCGCCTGCCGCTCCTGAAGAATTAGGCGGCGCGTCTTCTCCGCCGAATCATTGTCGAGATAGACGGTCGGCTCATCGAGCAGCAGCAACTCCGGCTGGTTCAGCAACGCCTTGCAGAGCCCGACGCGGACCGACTGGCCGGAGGATAGCCGGGAGCAGAGACCACCCGCCAGATGCGCGATGCCGAACCGTTCCAGCAATTCCGCGATGCGCATCGACGGCCGGCGGATTCCGTAGAGCCCGGCATAGAGCGCGAGGTATTCACGCACCTTGAGCTGGCCGGGAAGTCCGGCATATGGCGAGCAGAGATTCATGCGGGCGCGCAATGGGGGCGGCGGCGGCGCGGGCGCGCCGAACAGCATGATCTCACCTGAGTCCGGTGTCACCAGGCCAGAGAGAATGCCGATCAGCGTGCTCTTTCCGGCCCCGTTCGGCCCTAAAATCCCCAAAATCTCGCCCCGCCGCGCCTGCAACGTGACGTGATCGAGCGCGAGATGCGCGGCAAAGCGCTTGGTCAGGCCGCTCACCTCGACGATTACGGGCTGCATGGCAAAGGCGCCCGGCTGGCCGGCATTCATGCTGCGCCCGTCAATTCCACCGCCGCGATATGGAGCGCAGGATAAAAGGGCGGCCCGCTCGGATAGCGTTTCCATTGCACATATAGCGTCAGGCATTCCCGGCCGCGCTTCGCCACGCCAGGCAGGGGCCAGAGCAGTTCCAGGCCATCCTTGCCATTTTGTTGCGTTTGCGGCAGCCAGCCATCATCGGCGCACAGCATGATCTCATCGGCGAGCAGCGCCTGCAATGTCGCGATCCGCAACCGCAGCCGGCGGGAATCGGAGGCACGCTGAACGTACAGTTTGGCGCGCTGATCCGCCGCGGTCTGCCAGCCCGCGCCGTTCGCGTTCCGGATGAAATTCTCTCCCAGCCAGATTTTGCCGTGCGCGCCCGCATGGGCCAAGGCGGGCGGCCCAGGCAGTGATCCAGGCTGGGATCCAGGCCGGGATCCAGGCAGGGATTTCTCCTGCAACGCACGGGCCCGCATATAGGTTGCTTGTTCGATCGCAAAAAACGGCGCGAGCGCCGGCTCCCGCGCGAGCTTCTCCATCGCCGCCATGCAACGCTCGGCCTGTTCGGCCTGCTCCGGCGGCGCCGCGTTCAGCTTCGTCACCACGGCATGGGGGAGGCCAAGCTCCTTCGTCCATTCGGCGATAAAGTGCTCCAGCCGCTCCAGCGTGCCAACCAGCCGCATTTCCTCCAACAGCGTAAAGACCTCCGGCAGCATCCGGGCATAGTGGCGCTCCGGATGCAGGGCGCTGCCTTGATGCGGATCGGCCAATGCAAGGCGCAGTTCCGCCTCCGGGTCGGAGAAGGCGTTGAACAAGGTGAGCGTTTGAAACGCCAGCAGCCAGGGATAGGTACGCAACAAGGCCTCGAAGCCGAGTCCCCGCGCGGCGTTATGTTGCGGCAGCGCCGGGTCGCGCAGCGCATGCAGATAATGCGAGACGATCTGGGCCTTGGGTTCGCGCAACACCGTGACAAAGCGAAAGCCTGCGCGCAGCCGCCGGCAGGCGCCGGGTTCCGGGTGGCCGTGGGCGACCGTGAGCGGCGGCGGCGGGGCCAATACCAGGCTCGCGGCGAATTCAGTTGATAAAATATTTCCTGCCGCGCTGCGCAGGGCTTGCGCGGGCAGCGCGGCGCGCAGCCAAGCGGTAAGCGCGGTGCCTCCGGTTTTCGGGATATGGACGAAGACCCAGGGCCCGGGTTCAGGCGGCATAGCCGAGTGCCGACAGCAGCCGCTCATAGCCGGGCTCCGCCTCAAGCTCCGCCCGCGCCTGGGCCGCGCCCGCTTGCGGCTTGCCGGGTTCGATCAGCGTCTCGGCGGCGCGGGTAAGGCTGCCGGTGACCTGCGTAATATCCGCGAACCGGGACAACGCCGAAGGCTCGAAAGGAATGCCGATGCCTTCGCACATGGCCGAGAATTGCCGCTCCGGTGAGGCCAGAAGATCCTCGTATCGAAAGCATGGGGCATCCGTACGATCTTGCAGAAACGCAAGCGAGCCCGCAATGAAGCGCGACGCGGTGAGCACCTGGGCGAGCGCTGAATGGCTGCGCAGGCTGGCAAGCTGGTC
>JAJYAF010000231.1:3523-4720 GCA_021779655.1 Pseudomonadota bacterium | reverse complement strand
CTTTATAAAAATCCAGGAAATCCGCGAGCTAGCGATTATCGCGAGCTGCGGCGTAGCAGTTCTTGTTTTCACCAATCTCATCCTGCTTCCCATTTTGCTTAGCTACATTGGCGTTAGCATAAAAGCTGCCCAACGAAGCTTGCGTGCAGAAACCGACTCACGAAGCGGTGAGGTTTGGAGAATTTTAGCTAAATTCACACGTCGGAGATGGGCGATCCCAACGTTAATATGCGCCGCCGGACTAGGGGTTATAGGGTATGCGACGGGGACACATATGACGGTCGGCATCACTACAAGCGGTGCACCGGAGTTGCGTACGCAATCAGTGTATAATCAAGACAACGCCTTCATAGAGAAGCATTACCGTACCAGCACCTATTCGATGATTGTGATGGCGGACTCCCCACCCTCCACATGCACAAATTTTGATGAGCTACATGCGCTTCAGCAAATCGGCTGGAAAATGGAGCAAATGCCAGAAGTTCAATCTGCGTCCTCTTTAGCATCGTTCATGCCCTACATGACACAGCTGATGACGGACGATTCGCCAAAGTGGAACCAGCTCGTAGATAACCAGCCGCTTATTAATGATTTTGCGATGTTTGTCCCGCTCGGCTATAAGAACGACGCCTGCAGTTTCATACCGCTCACCATTTCGTTACAAAATGAAAAAGCAAAGACGCTTGGTACGGTTGTCACAGCCCTTCAATCTCTTATAGCTGACCCCGCAAATCAAGGACGGGATTTTAGGCTGCAGTTGATGGCGGGAAGTGCGGGTATTGCGGCGGCGACGGACCGAGTGATCGATATCGCCAACAGAAACATGCTTGTTTGGATTTACGCCGCGATTATCATCTTATGCTTCATCGCGTTTAGATCGTGGATGGCAGTCATCTGCGCCATTTTGCCTTTGATTCTGACATCACTGCTTTGCCGGGCATTAATGGTTTGGATGAATATAGGTGTTACGGTCGCAACGTTGCCGGTGGTCGCTCTAGGAGTAGGAATCGGCGTGGATTATGCGCTTTACGTGGTAAGCGTCATGCTCACGCATATCCATGCGGGAAAGTCGATTGAAGACGCTTATTTGCACTCGCTTCGCTTTACTGGCCGCGTGGTACTGCTAACGGGTTTTACCCTGGCCGTAGGGGTGGGAACCTGGGCTTTTGCGCCAATTAAGTTCCAGGCCGATATGGG
>JAJYAF010000231.1:0-3513 GCA_021779655.1 Pseudomonadota bacterium | reverse complement strand
TTGCTTTCATGTTCCTATGGAATATGCTCGGCGCTCTGGTGGTGCTTCCCGCGCTAGCAAGTTTTCTGCTTGGACCGGCAAATGAGCGAAAATAGGATCAGGAACATTTGTTTATTTAAAATCAGTAATTTCTGAACTTTAAGGAACCTTGATTCGTGCGTCATATTGCTGTTATCGGCGCCGGTATCACCGGTGTTACGACTGCCCATGCGCTTGTTCAGCGGGGATACGCGGTAACCATTTTTGACCGGCATGATTATGCCGGTATGGAAACATCTTTCGCCAATGGCGGTCAGATTTCCGTCAGTAACGCCGAGGTCTGGAACAACTGGTCGACTGTCTTTAAAGGTATCAAGTGGATGCTCCGGCCGGATGCGCCACTTTTGATAAATCCGAAACCAAGTTGGCATAAATTTTGTTGGATAGCCGAATTTATGGGACAAATTTCTAATTATCGCGCAAACACAATCGAGACAACGAAGCTTGCCATTGGCGCGCGACAGCGTCTGTTTTCAATCGCTGAACAGGAGGGTATCCAGTTCGATTTAGAAAGACGTGGTATCCTGCATATCTATAGGGACCGCGCAAGTTTTATGCACGCCCAACAGGTTTCTCGGATGTTGGCGGAAGGCGGTCTCGAACGGCAAGAGGTCGGTTTGGATGATATTCGGAGAATTGAGCCCGCACTCGAAGGCGATTATTACGGTGGTTTTTTTACGCCGTCGGATGCAACCGGCGATATCCATAAATTTACCCGAGGCCTCGCCACTGTTTGCGCGCGTAAAGGGGCGCAATTTATTTATGGCGCTATGGTCAAAAATTTCATTCATCAACAAGGCGGCATCGGCATACACTGGTCCATGGCCACGGCGAATGGTGCGCAACCGGTCATGGGTCGCGCGGTAGTGGACGGAGTTGTGGTTTGCGCCGGTATCGGCAGCAGGGGTATCGCCTCCAAACTCGGCGACCGAGTGAATATCTATCCGGTGAAGGGCTATTCGATTACCGTACATCTTGATAGCGAGCTAAGCCAAAGATCCGCTCCGTGGGTGAGCTTGCTGGATGATGATGCAAAGATCGTCACCAGCCGGCTGGGCGTTGACCGGTTTCGTGTTGCAGGCACGGCGGAGTTTAACGGTGAGAATCGTGATATTCGCGCGGACCGTATCCGGCCGCTCGTGGAATGGACGCGCCGCCTGTTTTCCGGCATTGAAACGGATCGCGTGGTGCCGTGGAGTGGGCTACGTCCAATGCTGCCGGGCATGATCCCACGGATCGGCAAGGGGCGGCGCCCAGGTGTGTTCTATAATACAGGCCACGGCCATTTGGGGTGGACGCTGTCAGCGGCCACGGCCGAGTTGGTCGCCGAAGCCGTTGCGGTGGCATTGCCAGCGGCTTGAATTGTCGGCCGCTTATGCGGCTATCCGCCTTGACCACGCAATATTCGGTCCGACGCTCGCCGGGCGCCAGGTATGGCGCGGATTTCTCCTAGTCTTACTATATCATAAAATCATACGTTGTTGGCAGCAGGGGCATCTTGGCAATTTTTTTGTCAGTGCTTGGGCGATGGCGGTTCGAACGGATGTGATTGAGTTTGTCACGTGGCGCTCAGGCCGGATTGGGGGCTCCGCGGGGTCGATAACCCCTGGGAAGGGGAGGTTTTTCGATGTGTGAGGGGTGGTGCTGTCCTGAGGGGGGAATCGCTCCGCGTTCGGAGATCAGGAATCCGTAGGCTGCGATGCACAGTGTGGCATGGTGATGAAAGCCCCGCCAGCCGCACCCCTCATAATGTCCAAGCCCGAGTTCCTGCTTGAGGTCCTGGTAGTCGCGCTCGATGCGCCAGCGCAGTTTTACAGCGTTGACCAGGTCACGGCGGCTGGTGTTTTCGGGCAGTGTCGAGAGGAAGTATTTTGTTGGTTCGGCTTCGCCGGCGGGCCACTCGATCAGGCACCATTCCTCGGGTCTGGCTGTGGTGCGATGATAACCGCGATGCGCGGGACGGACCCGCACGGCGGCGAAGCGTGAGGTGAGTTTTGCATTGCTCCCTTCGCGCCATGTGGCACGCCGCCATGCCTTTTTGGGAAGGCTGAGCGCCATTTGCTCGACCGGCGTGCAAAATTGGCTATGACGCGATTTTGATGGAGCAATTTACGTCGTGCCTATGACGCGGGCTTCAAGCAGGTCGAGCTTTCCCCGGCCATACATTTGGCGCTTAACCAGCTTCAATTTTGTGATTTGTCCTTCGGTTTGCCCGTTCGATCACGGTGAAGTGATAGCCGCGCTGGCGGCGGCCAAGTCTTTTCGCACGGTATTGCTGAAGGATGCGACGAGAATGTTGCAGGTTCGATCGAGCCATGGCGCCAGCTCGTTCGCGCTTTTCTTTCGGATCATGCTGTGGAAGTCGGCGATGATCTCCCGAGCTTCGACGAGCAGCGGTACGCCGATTTCGATCGCGGCAATCGTCACCCGCACGCGGAAGACATCGGTCCGTTGGCCGCGTAGGACGCTGCGGACGAGCTTGCGACAGTGGCCTGTCCGCCGGCCGATTTCTTTGATGGAGGCACCGCCCTTCGCCAAGTCGAGAATAGCGGCATTGGCGTCCTCGCGCCGCAGGAAGCCATGGTATTGCAGCTTCTCCGCGGCCGTGAGCAGCTTGGGATTGATGGTTGCGGCACCGATGACCTGCCGGATCTGCCGCATTGATTTGCGCACGGCATCAAGGACGGCATGGCTGGCGTTCTCCATGAGATGCCAGCGATTTACGACCTGCACGGCATGGGGCAGCGCCTTGGCTGCTGCCAGCGCGTAACTACCACCGCGGTCGCGCGCGACGATCTGAATCTGCTGCTGTTCGGCAAGCCAAGCCTGAGCCGTCGCTGGTTCTCGATCTGGCAGAAGGGCGATTGTCCGGCGCCGTTCAAGGTCGCAGACAATCGTGCCGTAGCGGAAATTGCGGCGCCAAGCCCAGTCATCGATACCGACCACGTTCGGGGGCGCTATGCGCGGCCTGCCATGCCTGCGTATGGACCGAAGCAGCGTATCGTTGCTGATCGGCATCATAAAAGCCCGGCGGCGAAGCTCGCCGCCGGACGGCCGCCCAAGGCCAAGCCGAGATGATGTACGACGGTGTCGAGCCAAGACGTTCGTCGCGACCAAGGCGTCAATTCCTTGAACCGCTCGGTGAAGATCCGCCGGCCGCAGAGGACAGCATCGCAATAGAAGCGGCGCGCCATGACCTCCAACTTCATGATCCGGCCGCCGACAGGAAGGTCCATCAACCGCCGACGATATCGGCTGTGGATACGCTGGGACCGCGCGCCACAAGCCGGACAATTGCCCGCCGTGCTCGTTGGGCGGACGGCTATGACCATCGCTGGATCGCTTGTATCCACGCCTTCGATTGCAAATCCCTCTGGGACAAGCGAAACTCGACGGAATCCCTTCATGGCATTGATTCCTTTCATGAATCCAACGCCAGAACATCACGCAATTACATCAAAAGTGAGTCAGAGC
>JAJYAF010000230.1 GCA_021779655.1 Pseudomonadota bacterium | reverse complement strand
TGGCGGGGTTGCGTCCGCCCGGAACACCGGCTGGCGGGCCGCGCGTTCGGATTTCATCGCCCTGATCGATTCCGACGATCTTTGGGCGCCTTGCATGGTGGAAAAGCTGTTGGCGGCGCTGCGAGACAGCGGCCCCAAAACGGGCGTCGCCTATTGCTTCTTCGCCCATATCAACGCGGCGAGCATGGCCTATCCGTACCATTATCCCGACCCATGCTCCGGCGACGTGCTCGACCGGATTTTGCGGCATAATTTCACCGGATGCGGAAGCACCATGCTGGTGCGCCGCGAGGCGTTGCTCGCCACCGGCGGCTTTGACGATTCCCTGCGCGCGGCCGGTGCGCAAGGATGCGACGATTATCTGTTCTGCTGCCGGGCGGCGGAACACTTCCATTTCGCCTGCGTGCCGGAAGTGCTGGTGGGATACCGGGAATCCGCCAGCGGCATTTCGAGTTCAACGGGCCGCATGCTGCGATCCTGGATGCTGGTCGCGGAGCAGATGACGGCACGGCAGCCGGCCAAGCGCGACCTGATCCTGCAAGGCATTCGCGGCTATGCGGAATGGATGCTGGGGATTGCCGTCGCCCATCGGCAGTTCGGCAAGGTAAGGGCGATCCTGTGGCTGCTGCTGCGGTACCACCGGAAGATTGCCTGGCAAGTGATGATTGATTTCATGCCGCGAATGGCGGTTCACCAGATGCGGAACCTGAAAGGGCGGATCGGCGCGCGACTGCGCGGGCGAGTCGCGCACAAACCGCAAGAGCCGCACCTGACACCGTTTCCGATCGGCGTCCTGCCGGTGCCGGAAGGCGGCGACACATGACGGACGAGGTGAAGCCGAAGCGCGGCGTTCGCCGGGCGGCGTTGAAGGACCTGATGCGGCTGCTGGCGATCATCGGCAAGCCGGCCTGGGCCACGCCGGCGCTGATCCTGCTGGGGCTTGCTTCGTCCTTTGCCGAGACCCTGGGCATCACGCTGATCCTGTTGTTCCTCTACGCCGTGACCGGGCATGCCGGCGGCTCCGGCAACGGGATGCTCGGCCATTTTCTGGGGCTGGCCGCGCGGCACCTCGGCGGCACCGATCAGCTGGCCGGGCTGATCCTTCTGCTGATCGTCGCCCGAGGGGCACTGGCGATGGCCTATAACCGGATCAGCACGAATGTGGGCGCGGGCTTGAGCGAGCGGGCGCGCAACATGGTGCACCAGCAGTATTTGAACGTCTCCTATGGGTTCATTCAGCGTCATACGCCGGCGGCGCTGATCGAGGTGCTGGCGACCGAAACCTGGGAAGTCGCCACTGCCTATGGCGATTTTACCCGGATTATCATCAATGCCTGCTCGGTCGCGGTTTTCGCCTTGTTCCTGGCGGTGATTTCCTGGAAGATCATGGTGGTGGCCTTTGCCGGCTCGGCCATTATCGCGGGCGCGTCGCGGTTGCTCACGGGCCGGGCCCGGGCGCTCGGGCTCAAGGTCAAGCAGACCCACGAATATCTCGGCGTGCAGATGCTGATGACGATCCACGGGATGCGGACAATCCGGGCTTTCGGGCAGGAAGCGGCCCATCAGGAGCGCTTCTCCCATACTTCCTGGGAAGCCAAGGAGGTGACGAACGCGCTTGCCCGGCTTTCCGCCTGGATCGGGCCGATCACCGAAGTCGGCTATCTTGCCATCCTCTGCGTGATCATCGCGGGCTCGGCCTGGTGGCATACAAGCTTCGCGGTCACGCTCGCGGCGGTCGCGCTGCTGTACCGGCTGCAGCCGCATACGCGCGAGCTGGAAGACCATCTGCTGCACCTCGCGCAAATTCAACCTCAGCTCCACTCCGTGAGGACGATGCTGGAGAATGGCGACAAGCAATACGCGCCGCCTGGCTCCCGGCCCTTCGACTCCGTAAAAAAACGTATCGAATTCCGCAATGTGAGCTTCCGCTATTCGGCGGATTCCGCCGAAGTTCTATCAGATGTGTCCTTCGAGATTCCGGCCGGCGCCACGACCGCCCTGATCGGCGCCAGCGGCGCCGGCAAAACCACGATCGTCAATCTGCTGCTGCGGCTCTATGCGCCAACCTCCGGCGGCATTTTCGTCGACGACGTGCCGATCGAGGCGTTACGTCGGGATGACTGGGTGCGGCAGATGGGGCTGGCCGGCCAGGATGTGGAACTGGTGGAAGGCACGGTAATGGACAATATCCGGATGGCCGATCCCTTCTGCCCGGAGGAGAAGGCAATCGCCGCCGCGACCGCTGCCGGGGTCGCTTCCTTTGTGGAGTCGCTGCCGGATAAATACGAGACATGGATCGGACCGGAGGGATTGCGGTTTTCGGGCGGCCAACGGCAGCGGATCGGACTGGCGCGCGCCATCCTGCGGGATTCAAGGCTGCTTATTCTGGACGAGGCGATGAACGCGCTTGATCGCGGTCTGGAAGACAAGGTGAGGAACGAGATCAGTGCGCGGCTGAGATCGCGCACGACGCTGATCATCACTCATCGGCTGGAGACGGTTCGGGATGTCGGGCATGTCGTATGGCTCGATCAAGGCCGATTGCGCCGGCAAGGGCCGCCGGGGGCGGTGTTGCCGGAGGCGATCAGGGTGCTCGGGCCGGCGGAGGCGCTGGGTACCGCGCGGTTGGAATCGGGCTGAAGCGAAACGAGCGACAAAATGCACGAAAACATGCCTCGCATCGCGCAAGCTGAGCCGGCCCGGGGGGCGAATTCCCGCTCCGGCCTGGAACGATTGCGCGCCGCGCCGGAGGGCGTGAAAGGGCTGACCGACAGGTTTCTTGGCCCGTTCCGCGCCGCGCTGCGCAACCTTGTTTATCGGTTCTATGAAGCCCGGCTCGCCAGCCGGGTGGCGGCGGGTCCCATGCCGCGGCATGTCGGCATCATCCTTGACGGCAACCGGCGCCACGGCCGCGCCAATGGCGTCTCCGATCCGCAGGCGATCTACCGCCTGGGAGCGGCGAAGCTCGATGACGTTTTAAGCTGGAGCGCGGAGCTGGAAATTCCGATGCTGACGCTCTGGGTATTCTCGACGGATAATCTTGGCCGGCCGGAAGCCGAAATCGGCGGCATACTCGGCGCGCTTGAGACGAAAATGCGGGAGCTGGCGGCGGATGCCCATATCGCCAAGCGGGGCGTGCGCGTCGCGGCGATCGGACGCCGGGATATTTTGCCTCCGGCGCTGCTCGCGGCCATAGACGCGGCCGAGCAAGCAACGCGGGGCAATGAACGGATGGTGGTGACGCTCGCCGTGGGCTATGGCGGGCGCGAGGAAATTGCCGACGCCGTGCGGTCGCTCCTGGCGCGCTGCGCCGAACAGGGGCTTTCAACCGCGCAGGCGGCCGCGCAAATCACGCCGGAAGCGATTCGGCGGCACTTATATCTGGCCGGGATGCCGGACCCGGACCTGATCATCCGTACCAGCGGGGAGACCCGGCTTTCCGGCTTTATGCTCTGGCAGAGCGTTCATAGCGAGCTGCATTTCTGCGACGTCCATTGGCCGGCGCTGCGCCGGATCGATTACCTCCGCGCGATCCGCTCGTTCCAGCGGCGCGAACGGCGCTACGGAATCTGACGCGGCGCCCTTTTCGAGCGGTTTATGACATTTTATTAATGTTAGATTAATGGGGATCGTTCGTAAATTTCAGGTTATCATGCCTGGGGCACAATATCCAAAAAAACAAATGTTGCACTGCAATAAATATTTGATTGCTACGCGAGGTTGGTTGCAATAGAATTTACCGGTTGGTCGCGTCCAGAGGGCGCATGGCGGCTTTGGCGGGCAAAGAAGGAGCTACGAAAGTGGATTTCGCGCGCGTATCGGATCGCCAGGATTCGTCCGTCATCCGGCCGAAGGTGGCTGGAGACAGGTTTTTCTTCCGGATTTTGAGCCGCTGGCATCTCATTTTTGCGACCCAGTTGCTGGATTTCGGCCTGATCATGGTGGTCGCCATGGCGACCTATCCGCTTACGGTCGGCGTGGCGGGGCAGGACGTGCCCCACTATCTCGGGGGCGCCGCGGTGATCGCGATCATCTGCCACTTCTATTTTTCCCAGGGTCACCTTTATCACATCAATGCCCTGCTCAACGAGACCCAGTCCGCGAAATCGATCGCGCTGCGCGTCAGTCTGGTGTTCATGGCGCTGGCAGCCATCGCGGCATTGACCCACCAGCAGGCGCTTTTTTCCCGTACCTGGTTTATCGCTTTTTACGCTGGAACCCTCGTTGCCCTGGCGATCGGGCGATCGGTGGTGGCGGCCCTGATCCGAAGCTGGATCGCGCGCGGCTACATCACGCAGAGCGTCGTGATTGTCGGTGCCAACGAGCTGTCTAAGCATTTGATCGAACGGTTCAAGGCCAACCGCTTCGGTATCCGGATCGCCGGGGTTTTCGATGATTGCCCAGCGGGCGCGCCGGAGAATCTGGGCGGGAGGCTGGAAGGCCCGGGAGAGGGCATCGGAGAGGGTCTGGGACTGCCCGAGGCGGTGCGGGCCGAGCTGGCATGGGGAACGCTCGATGATCTGCTGAGATACGCTGCGACTCATACGGTTGACATGGTCGTCATCGCGCTTCCCATTGCGGCGGCTGACCGCATTACCGCCGTGATCAAACGGCTGCGGCAGTTGCCGCTGAGCATACGGATTCTGCCCGGCGCCATCGCGCTGCAGCGCTTCAGCCCGATGCAGCTGGAGCGCACGGAATTGCCGGGCGTGCAACTGATT
>JAJYAF010000229.1 GCA_021779655.1 Pseudomonadota bacterium | reverse complement strand
GGTGAGGATCAGCCCGCGCGCATGGCGATGGAACAGCGGCACCGCGAGCGCCTCCTCCAGCGCCGAAATCTGCCGCGACACCGCCGACTGGCTGAGGTTAAGCGTATCGCCCGCATGGGTGAAGCTGCCCGCCTCGGCCACCGCGTGGAAGACGCGCAGCTTGTCCCAATCCATTTTCTGCCCCGTCATTTATGCTGCCTCACTTGCCTGCTGGGGTAACTGCGCCAGATATTTCTCCGCCTCCAGCGCTGCCATGCAGCCGGTCCCGGCGGCTGTCACCGCCTGGCGGAAAATTTTATCCTGCACGTCGCCCGCCGCGAAAACGCCGGGCACCGAGGTCTCGGTGCTGCCGGGTTTCGTTATAATGAATCCCTCCGCGTCGGTGTTCACCTGCCCGCCGAAAACCGCGGTGGCGGGTGAGTGGCCGATGGCGATGAACACGCCATCCACGCTGATCTCCTGCGCGGCCCCGGTCTTCACATTGCGCAGCCGCGCCCCGGTAACAACCGCAGGGGTGCCGGCGCCCAGAATCTCATCCACCGCATGGTCCCAGATCACGGTGATCTTCGGGTTGGCGAACAGCCGGTCCTGCAAAATCTTCTCGGCGCGGAAACTGTCGCGCCGGTGCACCAGGGTCACATGGCTGGCATGGTGGGTGAGGTAGAGCGCCTCCTCAACCGCGGTGTTGCCGCCGCCAACCACGGCCACGGCCTTGCCCCGGTAGAAAAACCCGTCACAGGTGGCGCAGGCGGAAACCCCGGCGCCCTGGTAGATCTTCTCCGAATCCAGCCCCAGCCAGCGCGCCTGCGCCCCGGTTGCGATCACCACGGCATCCGCCACGAATTCCACCCCGGCATCCGACCATGCGCGATAAGGCCGGGCGGAGAAATCCACCTTGGTGATGATATCGTAGATGACCTCGGTGCCGACATGCACGGCCTGCTTTTCCATCTGCTCCATCAGCCAGGGGCCCTGGATGGTCTCGGCAAATCCGGGATAATTCTCCACATCCGTGGTGATCGTGAGCTGCCCGCCCGGCTGCAGCCCAGCCACCATCACCGGCGCCAGATTGGCGCGCGCCGCATAAATCGCCGCCGTGTAACCGGCCGGCCCCGCGCCGATGATCAGTATGCGGGTTTTCCTCACCTCAGCCATTTTCGTTTATCATCCACTCAATTAATAAGAATCAGGAATGCAGCATATCTGTTGACATCGCGCCGATACAAGCGCGCGTTTATGGTACGGGACGCGGAAGTTGGCAATTTCCACCCATGGTCAAATCCATTTGTGTAATTATATTGCGCGGAACCACCCGCCAGTGATTTAGGACCAGCCATGCCAACCGACCCCGACCCGATCCAGCTCGACGAAATCGACCGCAAGATCATCGCCGAACTGCAGGAGGACGGCCGCATGACCAATGTGGAGCTGGCCCGGCGGGCCGGAATCTCGCCCCCGCCCTGCCTGCGCCGCGTGCGCCGGCTGGAGGAGGCCGGCTTCATTCAGGGCTACCACGCCCGCACGGACGGCCAGAAACTCGGCTGGCAGATCGCCTTCTTCGTCATCGTCGGGCTGGAGAGCCAGAAGCAGGCGGTGCTGGACGGGTTTGAAGCCCTGGTCGCCACCTGGCCGGAGGTTCGCGAATGCCACATGATCCGCGGCGGCGGCGATTTTCTGCTGAAACTGGTGGCGCGCGACGCCGCGCATGAAAACCAGCTCACCGCCCGGCTCACCGGCGCCGCGCATGTCGCGCGGGTGCAAACCCTGCAAACAATACGCACCAGCCGCGACCTCGCCGGCGTGCCGATGGACCGTTCAAATGCTTGATTTGTTGATTCTGCTGGCCGCCGTCATCGTCGACCTGCTGTGCCGCTACGTTCCAGCGCATCTGCCCTACCTGTTCCCCTTCGTCTTCAACGCGCCGGTGTTCCTCGGCAGCTGGTTCATGCTGCTGTGGTATCTGCGCGGCATGGCCCGCATCGCGCCGGAGAAAAAACCCGGCCGCCTGCGCCAGTGGTTCTTCCTGCTCGGCCTGGGCAGCATCTATTTCGTGCTGCAAACGCATTTTGAATACATCTCCCAGCACATGTTCTTTCTCAACCGCATCCAGGCGGTCACCATCGGCATGGCGGCGCCCTTTGGCATCGCCATCGGCTGGATGCCCGAGGTCCTGCGCCTTGGCGCCCCGCCATGGGTGGTGCGCGCCTGCCAGAGCCGGGTTGTGTACAGGCTCAGCCGCGTGCTGGCCCACCCGCTGCCCGCCATGGCGATCTTCCTCATCACCACCGATGTCTGGCTGATCCCCGCGGTGCATTTCGCGGCCATGATCAACCCGTTCCTCTACGCGGTGATGAACATCTCCTGCCTGCTCGGCGGCCTGCTGTTCTGGCTCGTGGTGCTGGACCCGCGGCCAAAACCCGCCGCCCGCTTCTCCTACCTCACCCGCGCCGCCGCCGGCTTCCTGGTGATGTTCCCGCAGATCGCCGTCAGCTCCTACATCGCGCTGAGCACCGATAATCTGTACTCTTTTTACACACTTTGCGGCCGGCTCTTTCCCTCCATTTCCCCGCTTTATGATCAAATGCTGGGCGGGCTGATCCAGTGGATCCCACCCGGCATACTCAACACCGCCGCCCTGCTCATCAGCCTCAACGCGCTGCGCCTCTCCGACATCAAAGCCGAAGAATCCTTTGTTCCACCTCCTGGCGCGAAGATTTACGAAGCCAAGTGGACCGGGCAGAAAAAATAGCCGGTTTTTGTTGCGTTGCAGCACGGTTTTTTGTTGCGCTGCAACATGCGTTTTCCCGCCTGCGCGATACCAGCGCAGCCCAGCTTTGAAATTTTGGACCAAGTTTCCGGGTAAATTTGATCTAAGACAATCCCTCCCCGAGCGTGAGCGGCTAAAGCCCGTTCACATCAAAAATTATGAGGAGCGGACATGGGCCTGACTGGAAACACACGTATCCTGAACAATCATCTGCGCGCGAAAGTGATGAGCGCGGAGGCGGCGGCGGAGCTGATCGCCTCCGGCAGCACGGTGGGCATGAGCGGCTTCACCGGTTCGGGCTACCCCAAGGCCGTGCCCATGGCGCTGGCGGCGCGCATGGAGGCTGAGCGCGCGGCAGGCAACAAATTCCGCCTGCGGGTATGGACCGGCGCCTCCACCGGCCCGGAGCTTGACGGCGCCCTGGCCAAGGCTGACGGCATCGAATTCCGCCTGCCCTATAACTCCGACCCCATCGCGCGCGAGAAGATCAACCGTGGCGAGATGGAATATTTCGACATGCATTTAAGCCAGGTCGCCCCCATGGCGTGGCAAGGGTTTTTAGGCCCGCTGGACACCGCCATCGTCGAGGTCACCGGCATCACCGCCGATGGCGCGCTGGTGCCCTCCTCCTCGGTCGGCAACAACAAAACCTGGCTGGACCGCGCGCAAAAAATCATCCTCGAGGTCAACCGCTGGCAGAACCCGGCGCTCGAGGGCATGCACGACATTTACTACGGCACCGCGCTGCCGCCGCACCGCGTGCCCATCCCGCTGATCCGCCCCGATGACCGCATCGGCCAGACCACCTTCAACTGCGACCCGGACAAAGTCGTCGCCATCGTCGAGACCGACGGGCCGGACCGCAACCTGCCCTTCGCCAAACCCGATGACGCGGCGCTGCGCATCGCGGGACATCTGATCGAGTTCTTCCGCCATGAGGTTGCGCGCGGGCGCCTGCCCGCCTCGCTGCTGCCGCTGCAATCGGGTGTCGGCAATATCGCCAACGCCGTGCTCACCGGGCTGATGGACGCGCCCTTCGAGAACATGACCGCCTATACCGAGGTGATCCAGGACGGCATGCTCGACCTGCTCAACACCGGCAAATTGCGCATGGCCTCGGCAACCTCCTTCTCGCTCAGCCCCACCGCGGCAGAGGCCATGAACGCCAACATGAGCCAGTATCGCGGCAACATGATCCTGCGCCCGCAGGAAATCTCCAACCACCCGGAGCTGATCCGCCGGCTCGGCTGCCTGGCGATGAACGGGCTGATCGAGGCCGACATCTACGGCAATGTGAACTCCACCCATGTGATGGGCTCGCGCATCCAGAATGGCATCGGCGGCTCGGGCGATTTCGCGCGCAACGCCTATGTCTCCATCTTCATGACCCCTTCAACCGCCAAGGGCGGCAAAATCTCCGCCATCGTGCCGCAGGTCTCGCATGTCGACCATATCAACCAGGATGTGCAGATCATCGTGACCGAACAAGGCCTGGCCGACCTGCGCGGCCTCAGCCCCAAGCAGCGCGCCGAGGTCATCATCACCAACTGCGCGCACCCTGACTACCAGCCCATGCTGCGCGACTATTACACCCGCGCGCGCCAGGGCTCCTACGGCCAGCAGTCGCCCAGCCTGCCGGGCGAGGCGCTGTCATGGCATCAGCGCTTCATGCAAACCGGCTCGATGCGCCTGTAGACTTGCACGCAGCGACGCAAAAGGGGGCCACAGCCCCCTTTTCACCGTCAGATCAAATGCCGCGCCGCCTTATACGAGCAGCCTTATACGATATGTCCAAAATGCCCGATGAAGGCCAGCCCCGCCAACCCGGCCACCAGCAGCAGCAGCAAAGTCAGCACCAGAGGCAGGTTGCTGATTTTAACCGGCGGCGGCGGCTGCTTTTCCGGCTCGTATTCAACCGCGTTGTTGCGCGCCGCGTGCACCAGATCCGCGAAGGAATCCCCCTG
>JAJYAF010000228.1 GCA_021779655.1 Pseudomonadota bacterium | reverse complement strand
GCCTGCGCTCGACCGCCGCGATGTTCTTGCGGCTTTCCATGTCGATGAAATCGATGACGATCAGCCCGGCCAGGTCACGCATGCGAAGGTGGCGGGCCACTTCATCCGCCGCTTCCAGATTGGTGCGGAGCGCGGTGTCCTCGATATTGCGCTCGCGGGTGGAGCGGCCGGAATTCACGTCAATGGAAACCAACGCCTCCGTCTGGTTGATGACGATATACCCGCCGGAGCGCAGCTGGACGATCGGGCTCAGCAAAGCGTCCAGCTGCGCCTCCACCTGGTATTTGGCGAAGAGCGGCTGGCCTTCCGACCAGAGCCGTACCTTTTTGGCGTGAGTCGGCATCAGCATGCGCATGAAGTCGCGCGCGGCGCGGAAGCCTTCCTCCCCATCGACGTGAATATCCTCCACGTCGCGGGTATAAACGTCGCGGATGGCGCGCTTGATGAGGTTGGCTTCCTCATAAATCAGCGTCGGCGCAATGGAACGCAGCGTACGGTCACGGATGTCATCCCAAAGACGCAGCAGATATTCGCAGTCGCGCTTGATTTCCGGCTTCGGCTGGTTGGCGCCGGCGGTACGGACGATCAGGCCCATTCCTTCCGGAATGTCCAGTTCCGCCACCACCTCTTTCAGCCTGCGCCGGTCGCCGGGGGAGGTGATCTTGCGCGAAACGCCGCCGCCGGTCGGCGAGTTCGGCATCAGGACGGAAAACCGGCCGGCAAGGGAAAGATAGGTCGTGAGCGCGGCGCCTTTATTGCCCCGCTCCTCCTTCACCACCTGGACGAGCATGATCTGGCGGCGGTGAATCACCTCCTGAATCTTGTAGTGGCGCAGGAAGCGCTGGCGCTGCCGCCGCTCCCGGGCCTCCGCCGCATCGTCCCCGTCGCCGCCCAGGCTTTCCGGTGCCGGCTGGGGGGTGGCATATTCGGGTTGCTCCTCGGTCTCGGAATCCGGTCGGCTCCCGGCCGCTTCCGCCGATGCGCCGCGCGCTGCCCAATCGGCGGCCGGCGCCTGTTCCTCAACCTCGTGGTCCGGCTCACCCGCCGGGGCGGGAGGCTCGGCTGTCATGGCCGGGAAGGGCGCCTCAGCCTCGAAAACGTTTTCTTCGGCGGGGCTCGTTTCCTCGTGCTCAGGAGGGGGCGCGGAGACGATCTCGACCGCGGTGATTGCGAGCGGCTGCGCGGCATGAGCCTCTGGCGCGTCCTCTGGCGCATCCTCTGGCGCATCCTCCGGTCCGGCCTCGCGTTCCAGCCGCACCTCGACAACCTCCGGCTCGGGTGCGATCACATCCGCAAGGACGCTCGCCTCGTCGTCCGTCGCCGGGGCTTCCGGGGAATCGGTCCCGGCCTCGTCCTGCGCCGCCAGGACAAGCAGGCGCTGCCGGTCCGCGACGGGAATTTGGTAATAATCCGGATGGATTTCCCCGAATGCCAGAAACCCGTGGCGATTGCCGCCATATTCGACAAACGCGGCCTGAAGGCTGGGTTCGACCCTGATTACCTTGGCAAGGTAGATATTGCCTTTGATCTGCTTGCGGGTCGTTGTTTCAACGTCGAAATCCTCAAGCCGGTGGCCATCCAGCACGACCACGCGCGTCTCTTCCGCGTGGCTCGCGTCGATCAACATTTTTTTCGTCATTAAAGGGAAAACTCCGGGCTGCGGCGCCCGCGTGCTTCGTTTCGGGCACGACGGCGGAGCTACAGCCATTGAAAGTGAAAAGGGCGAGGAACGCGTTGCGCGGCGCTGTACCAAAACCGGAAAATATCCTCTCAAGCGGCACGGCGGGCATCGGTCCTTGATCTCGTGGCGCCACGCCGGGCGGCGCCTGGTTTCGTTTAGATCCTCCGGCGTCCGGGCATGCAGCGCTTGGGGCCAAAGGGTTGAACAGGGGCGGCCGCCAGCCTTCCATTGGCCGGCATCGCCACGCACCATGGTCATCAAATGGCGCAAAAAACGGTCTGTCGCAAGAGGAAATGTCTGGCTGGACAGCCCAACCGGAGGTAGAAAACCACGGGCACCGCCAGCCACTGATACCAATCCGCGAAAACGCGGATTGGTATGCGCGCTGGGTTGGCGGGGCGGCCGCGCGCGAAATCAAAGCCTTATACCAGCCCGCCACCTGGCTGATAGAGTCAATTAATTGGCGGGCTGGTATGAGGCAATTTCGGGGTATCTTCGCGGGATTCGTTGAAACATTTCCGCGTCGGGCTAAACTATATTCCTGTGCTGCCCTTGCATGCGGAAGCTTCCCAAATACAAGGAAGGCATTAACTCTCCACGGGGGCATAAGGTGGCCGAAACCAGAATCGATGCCGCGGGCTTGAGCATGGCGACCGTGCTCCATGATTTCCTGATCCACGAGGCGCTGCCGGGTTCCGGCGTGACCGCCGAGCGGTTCTTTACCGGATTCGCCGCGCTGGTTGCCGAGTTTGCCCCGCGCAACCAGGCGCTGCTGCGAAAACGGGACGAATTGCAGGCGCGGATCGACGCCTGGCACCTGGAACGCAAAGGCCAGCCCATAAACCAGGCCGAGTACCAGGGTTTTTTGCGCCGGATCGGCTACCTGCAAGAGGATCCCGCCCCCTTCCAGGTGATGACCGGGCAGGTCGATACGGAGATCGCCAGCATCGCCGGGCCGCAACTCGTGGTGCCGATCAACAATGCCCGCTACGCGCTGAACGCCGCCAATGCCCGTTGGGGCAGCCTTTACGACGCGCTATACGGGACCGACAGCATCCCCGAAACCGACGGGGCGGAAAGAACCCCGAAATTCAACAAGATGCGCGCGGGTAAAGTGGTCCGGAAGGCGAAAGAATTCCTTGACCGGAGCTTCCCGCTCCAAACAGGCGGTTTTGCCGAGGCAACGGGGTTCGCGGTGCAAGACGGCGGGCTTGTCATCCGTCTGGGGGATGGCGAGACCGGCCTTCAGGATAGCCGGAAATTTGCCGGCTATATCGGGGATGCCGCGAACCCTTCCGCGATTTTGCTTAAAAATCATGGCCTTCATGTTGAAATCCTCATCGACTCTGAAAGCGCGGTCGGGCGGGACGACCCCGCCGGCATCGCGGATATCGTGCTCGAATCGGCCATTACCACGATCATGGATTGCGAAGACAGCGTGGCGGCGGTGGACGCGGAGGACAAGGTCGCCGCCTACCGCAACTGGCTCGGGCTGATGAAGGGTAGCCTGGAAGACACGTTCGAGAAGAACGGCAAGCCCATGTCGCGCAGGCTCAGCGCCGATCGCGACTATATCGCGCCCGATGGCGGCCGGTTCTCGCTGCCCGGGCGTTCGCTGATGCTGATCCGCAATGTCGGCCATCATATGCTGACCGACGCCGTTCTGGACGCGAACGGCCATGAAATCCCGGAAACGATCCTGGATGCGGCGGTCACCTCGCTGATCGCCCTGCATGATCTCAATGGCGGCGGCCAGTTCCGGAACTCGCGCGAGGGGGCGGTTTATATCGTTAAGCCGAAGCTGCACGGACCGGAGGAGGTCGCTTTCGCGGAAGCGCTTTTCGGCGCTGTCGAGAAGCTGCTTGGCCTGCCCCCGAATGTCCTGAAAATGGGCATCATGGATGAGGAACGGCGCACCAGCGCCAATTTGAAAGCCTGCATCGCCGCCGCGAAACACCGTGTGGTCTTCATCAATACCGGCTTTCTGGACCGCACCGGAGACGAGATCCACACCTCGATGGAGGCGGGGCCGATGATCCGCAAGGCGGAGATAAAAAATTCAGCCTGGATCAAGGCTTATGAGGATCGGAACGTTGATTTCGGCTTGGAGTGCGGCTTGCAGGGCAAGGCCCAGATCGGCAAGGGCATGTGGGCGGCGCCCGACCAGATGGCGGAGATGCTGAAGCAGAAGATCGCACACCCCATGGCCGGCGCAAGCACCGCCTGGGTTCCCTCGCCAACCGCCGCCACGCTGCACGCGCTGCATTACCACGACGTGGATGTTCCGGCGCGGCAGGCCGAGCTTAAATCGCGCGCGCCGGCCTCGCTGGACGCGCTGCTCATGCCACCGCTCGCGGACCGTCCGAACTGGAACCCGGATGAGGTGCGGCAGGAGTTGGACAACAACGCCCAAGGCATATTGGGCTATGTGGTCCGCTGGATCGACCAGGG
Source organism: Pseudomonadota bacterium (assembly GCA_021779655.1). The sequence goes on along the minus strand of JAJYAF010000228.1, from coordinate 604 downwards.
AATAGGATGCTCCAAGGTGCCGGATATCCATAATGTGGGCCTGATGGAGGACAGGGCGACTTTGCGCATCTCCTCCCAGCATATCGCCAACTGGCTGCATCACGGCATCGTTGGCGAAGCGCAGGTGATGGAGACATTGAAGCGCATGGCGCTGGTGGTGGACCAGCAGAACGCGGGTGACCCCAATTACCGCCCGATGGCGCCCGGCTATGACGGACCCGCCTTCCGGGCGGCGTGCGATCTCGTTTTTCAGGGCCGGGCGCAGCCCAACGGCTATACCGAGTTCATCCTGCTGCGCCGCCGGCGCGAAGCGAAACGGCTCGGGCGGGGCGAAGGTTAGGCCAGTGCGTACTCGGCCTCCGGCGTGTAGGTCGGCTGGTCTTTTCCCAGGAAAGAACTGAACAAGGTAACGTTTCCCGCGCGAATCGGCCGGGTGCGGAACAGGTTATTGGCCTGTACGAAACTTGTGAGCTGGGGTGTCACGGGCGCATCCATGCGGGCCAAGGTTACGTGCGGCGTGAAACGGCGCTTGTCGGGCGGCAGGCCCACCCGATGCAGCGCCGTTTCCACCTTGGTTTGCAGGTGGACGAGGTGCTCGTTGCGT
>JAJYAF010000227.1 GCA_021779655.1 Pseudomonadota bacterium | reverse complement strand
GACATACAGCCGGTTGAGGCGGCTGGTGGCGCGAATGTCAAAAGCGTTCTCGCTGATCTGCTTTACAGTGGTGATGCCCGCCAGAGGCAGGAAGAAGCCGAAATGATTCGGAAAATCGGTATAGGGGCAAATGACCACATCGCCCGAAGCCAAATTCTCCGCCGCGAAAGTTTCACCATCCGTCGCCAGCACGAATTTGGCCTTGGCTTTGGCGGTGGCCGGGCTGGCCTTCAGCGCCGCCAAAGTATTCGTCACGTCCCCCGGCGCGGCTACGGCGATGTGGATGTTGTTGGTCTGAAGCACCCCGCCAAGATCGGACTTGTTCGACTCGCCCTTCCGCAGACGCTTGATCGTCGTTTCCTTGTTTCCGAACGCGGTCAGGAAGGCGTAGGGGAACTCGGCGGCATCAAACGTCTGCCCGGCAAGGGCGGTAACGGCTTCTTCAATTTCAACTGCGTTCATGCCGCGCGCCTAGCCGCGATAAGGCGTTTGGGGTTTGCGTTTGCCGGGCGCGGCATAGGGGCTGACAGTGATCGCCCCCGCGCGCTTCCTGGCCTGGGCGATGTCGTAGCGGTTTTGCATCCGCATGAGCGTATCGATTCGCACGCCAAACGCCTTTTCCACCCGCAAGGCCATGTCAGGGGAAAGGGAGGCGCGTTCGTTAAGAAGGGTCGAGAGCGCCGCGCGTGTAACGCCCAGCGCCTGCGCCGCCGCCGTGACGGACAGGCCGAGCGGGGCCAAAACCTCCTGCCGGATGAACCGGCCAGGGTGGGCGGGGGTCTTCATTCGGATAGCCGGAATCGCGTTCATGCCCCTTCCCATCGTCAAGCGACGCTATACGATTCGGGGCTGGAGCGCCATGCCGCCGGGCAAGGCAGCCGTGTTTTCCATGTCCCTGACGGCGATGGATGCCGCCCCGGGCGCGGTCTGATTCGGGCGGTCTGTTTCGGGCGCGGTCTGTTTCTCGTCTGTGCGCCCGGCGATGATGGCAACCAGCTTGGCCCGGTCATTGGTGTAGATGGCGGCGGCCTCCGTGGCGCGGCTCCTTGGCGCGGCTCCTTGGCGCGGGAGAGAGCAACGTTGAAACGCTCCTGGGCGAGGAGGTGCGTGGCGGCGCTCTCACCGGCAATCAGAAACTGCTCAAAAATAGCGGATTTCTGCTGTTTTTTTCACATCGCCGGCAAGCATCGCCGGACGGGATGCTGGAGCGGGTAGCGGGAATCGAACCCGCGCATCGAGCTTGGGAAGCTCACAGGCTACCATTACATCATACCCGCTTGGCCCCGGCTTTCTGATACCGCCCGGGCATTGACGGCGCAAGCCGCCCGGGTTAGGCCACCGGCACCTCGTGATTTGTCCGGCCGGATTGCGGCGAGGCTAAACAAGCGCGCTAAAGAGGCTGAACGGGCTTACCGCCCGCCACGCTTCCATGGCCGGACGCCAGCATTTCCGGAAGCGAGCCCGATGACCGAAAAACCCAAACGCCGCCTGGCCACCTCCCTCATCCATGCCGGCGGCATCCGCACCGGCCTTGGCGAAACATCCGAGGCGCTCTTCCTCACCTCCGGCTTCGCCTACGATTCCGCGGAACAGGCGGAAGCCACCTTCAACGGCGAGGTCGAGCATTACCAGTATTCCCGCTTCGCCAACCCGACGGTCGCCATGCTGGAAGCACGGTTGTGCGAGATCGAGGGCGCGGAGGCCTGCCGCTGCACCGCGACGGGCATGGCCGCTGTCACCGCCGCGCTGCTGGCCGCGCTCAAGGCCGGGGACCGGGTGGTCGCCTCGCGCGCGCTGTTCGGCTCCTGTCATTGGATCATCAGCACCCTGCTGCCGCGATACGGCATCGCCACCACCTTCGTGGACGGCGCGGATGCCGCCGGCTGGGAGGCGGCGCTTTCCGAAAAAACCGCGCTGGTGCTGCTGGAAACCCCTTCCAACCCGATGCTGGAAATGGTCGATCTCCGGCATGTGAGCAGCCTTGCCCGCCGCGCCGGCGCGCTTCTGGTGGTGGATAACGTGTTTGCCACCCCGCTGCTCCAGCGTCCGCTGGAATTCGGCGCGGATATCGTGGTCTATTCCGCGACCAAGCATATGGATGGCCAGGGCCGCGTGCTGGGCGGCGCCGTGCTGTCCAGCCGGAAGTGGATCGAGGAGGTTTTGCAGCCTTTCTTCCGCAATACCGGCCCCGCGCTCTCGCCCTTCAACGCCTGGGTGATTTTGAAAGGGCTGGAGACCATGAGTCTGCGGGTCGCCGCGCAATCGGCGGCGGCGGAGAAAATCGCGGCCTATCTGGAAACCTCGCCCAAGGTGACGCGCTGCCTCTATCCCACCCTGCCGTCGCACCCGCAGCACGCGCTGGCGAAGGCGCAGATGCTGGGCGGCGGCACGCTCGTCACGTTCGAGGTGAAGGGCGGCAGGGAAGCCGCCTTCCGTTTCGTCAACGCGCTGCGGATCGTCACCATTTCCAACAATCTGGGCGACACCAAGTCCCTCATCACCCATCCCGCCACCACCACCCATATGCGCATCGGCCCGGAGGAGCGCGCGCGCCTTGGCATTACCGACGGCACGTTGCGCCTCTCCGTGGGGCTGGAGGACGCGCGGGACCTGATCGGCGATCTGGCGGAGGCGCTCACCGCCGTGTGAGGCGCGCGCGTATCTTTCGCGTTGTCGGCCTGAAAGCCTGTTGGTATAATGCGGCCGATTTTCCCATTCGGCATCGAGGCGCGGCATGGCTTCCAACGTAACCTTCACCCGGCTCCCCAGGACCGATCTTCGGGAACTGGTCGAGGCCGCGGCGGCGGACGATCCGCGGGCCTTCGCCGGCTTCCTCGCCGCCAACGGCGTCTCGGTTGCCGATTACGACTGGGACGGCGAGACGTTCGGCATTCTGCTCGAACTCCTGGCCGAGGATTACGATATCGATCTGGAGGCGAGCGAGAACGAGGCGATCGCCGATATCGCGGCCGCCATGGAGGTGACGGCCATCATCCTCACGCCCGAGGAGCGGGAGAAATATCTGGAGAAGCTGAATCCCGAAAATTTCTCGGAAGAAGACCTGCGCGAGGCCTATGAGGATTTCGTGGAGGAAGAGGAGGAAGACGCGGCGGAGATGCTGCTGGACGGCATCGCCGCGCTTTTCCAATCACTGAACGAGGTCGATTCAGACCACGTGGTGGTTGTGGTTATTTCCTGACCGGCCGGTTGACCGGGCATCAGCCCCGGCGGCAGAATCCCGGCATCAGCCCCCCGGCATCAGCCCCGGGGGTTCAATCCTGGGTGTTTTCGGCGGCGGCGCGCAGATCCGCGGCGCGGGCCAGAATCCTGTCCTCCAGTCCGCTCACGGTGTTCGGGTCCACCGGCGCGTCCTGCCATTGTCCGTTCTGCTGCACCTGGTGGAACAAGGTCACCTGCACCGCGTTGGCGCTCATTTCCCCGCTCAGGATATAGGCGTTGGCCTTGAACCGCTCATTCGGCGTGGCGGGGGGGGAATACCAGTCGGTGATGATCACGCCGCCGAACGGATCGGCATAGGCCAGCGGCATGAAGGAGAGGGTGTCCAGCGCCGCCCGCCATAAATAGGCGTTCACGGCAATGCCGGGGGCCTGGGCGGTGTTCTTGCCGCCGCCGCCCAGGCCGGGCGGCGATTGGGTGATGCCGGGGGCATTGCCCGGCTTGCCGCCGCATGCGGTCAGGGCCAGCAGTCCGGCCAGCGTGGTCAGGGAGGCGAAGTTCAGCTTGGTCCGCAACGAAATATCTCCACATGCCACAACGCGACAGGCCGTTTCTCGACAGGCCATTTTAGACAGGCCATTTCTAGACAGGCCGTTCACTGGGCCGATCCGGAATTGGCAGGTGTTTAGCGGCGCGGCGGGGTTCCGCCAAGTGGCGGCCGGCGGCCTTGGGTGAAAAAGCGGCGGGGAGCCGGTTTATCCGCCTCTCCGGCTTATTAACGAAAGTTTTTTTGCAACGCCGGCCGCCCGCCCCAAATCCCGGATCACTACCGGTTCAGTTTCCTTAATTTGTCGTCGCGTGCGGCCGGACCGGCGCTTGCGCGCATGCCGGCCAGCGCTGTGTTCGCCGGCGGTTTCAGGTTCACAAGAGGAGGATGGGAATGCTTGGATCCGTTTCTGACCTGTTTTACGATTATCTCAGGGATATTTATTACGCTGAGAAGGCTATCATGAAGTCTCTCCCGAAGCTGGAGCGGGCGGCCACGAACCCTGATCTCAAGGCGGCTTTCGCCCGGCATCGTGATGAGACCGAGGGGCAAGTCGAGCGGCTGCAAAAGATTTTCGAGCTGCTGGGCAAGCCGGCCCGCGCCAAGACCTGCGAGGCGATCAACGGCATTACCGAGGAAGCCAACGAGCTGCTGGAAGACAGCCAGCCCGGTCCGGTGCGGGATGCGGGGCTGGTCGCGGCGGCTCAGGCCGTGGAGCATTACGAAATCGGCCGCTACGGCGCGATGATCGCCTGGGCGAAAGCCCAGCAGCGGCAGGAGATCGTCCAGCTCCTGGAGCAGACGCTGGCGGAGGAGAAAAACACCGACGCGCTCCTGAACAAGCTTGCCAACGGCAAGATCAATCAGGAAGCGCTGAAGGTGGCGGCCTGACGCCGGTCTGGCCGGCCGGGAGGCTGGCGGTGCGGTTGACGGGGCAGTTGGCGGGGCAGTTGGCGGGGGCGGTTGGCGGGGGCGGTTGGCGCTTCAATCGGCGGGGGGGGGCGCGGTACCGGG
>JAJYAF010000226.1 GCA_021779655.1 Pseudomonadota bacterium | reverse complement strand
TTTCGGTTACGAGATCGGAGGAAACCGGCGTCGCGTTCTGCGCGTCGATAACGATGTTCAGTGGAATCACGGGCTGGCCGAGATCGATCGTGCCATGGCCGGAGATCGTGCCTTGCCCGGCGGTTGCGGAAAAATTCTCAAGTCTCACTAGCCGGTTCGCGGCGGAAAGACGTGTGGATATGTTCAGAAGATTGAGCCCGGAGGCGATATTCTGCACAGCGCCCTGCGCGAGCGCGAGCGTGCCGCTGGCACTTGGCGATTGGGGTGTGCCGGTGACAGTGAAATCCGGCGTCAGCACGCCGCGTATCGTCGTTCCCTCCGCCGCCAGGACTGGATCCAGTATCCGCAGGTTGACTACCCCGGCCAGCTTCAGGTTTACCGGCCCGGTTTGGTTCAGGGGCACCAGTCCGGCCGTGCTTATCTGAGCATCAGACCCGGCATTCAGCCGCGCCTTGAGTTGAGCGGTGTTGCCTGCAAGTGCGATATCGGCGGCAAGGTGGGCCGGCGGCAACGCCTCCGCCATGCCCGAATGGAGTTGAATTCCGGCAGCCCTCAGGCTGATCTTGCCGACAGGCGCCCGGCTGCTGCCACTGATTTGTGCATCTGCATCCAGGCTGCCGGAGACGGCGAGGCCGGGAGAAGCGATCTCTGCGAGCCTCGCCGGCAAATGGGCAATGCCGAGCGTGAAGTCGAGCTTCGGCGTCAGCCGGCCGTTAAGGCGGATCGTTCCGCCGCTCACGCCGAGAGCAAGATGATGGACGATTAGATCGGGCGTCGTATCGAAGCTCGCGGGGGCAAGCAGCGAGACGTTCAGGCTCTTCCAGGCGGCCTGCAAGCTGGCGAGGTTCACGGAGCGCGTATTGCCGTCGATCCGCCCGGAGGTTGCGGCTTGCAGCGGCGCGCCGGAAAGCCTTGCGAGCCTTGCGTTGATGCGGAACGCAAGATCGGCAATCGGTCCGACGGCACTAACCTGGCCGTTGATCGTTCCGATTGAAGGCGAAACGTTCAGACTGCTCGCGCTGACATGCAGGCCGAAAACCTGGGCATTTCGATGGCTGAAATCGCCCCGTATGCTGCCCGAGAGCGGGGTTGGCAAAAAAGCGTCAAGGTCGGCCATCCGGAGGATGGAAAATCTCGCCGCGCCAGTCGGCAGCAATGTCCCGGGGGCGAGCGCCAGATCCGCCGTCAGGTCGATCGAGCGCCAGGTTGCGCTTGGAATATGCACGGTGGCGGCACCGTCGGCCTCGCGGGCGAAGCTTGCATTGACCGCCAACGGGGCGTTTTCCAGAGCGCCACTGCCCTTCAGCGTACCGCGTGGCGCCTCTGGCAGATGTTGCGCATCCAAAATCAGCGCGAACGGACCTGAGGGGACCTGCTTTTGTTTGATAATGCCACTGATCGTCGCATGCACGGCGAAATCGCTCGGTCTGCCGGCGATGATGCCGTCACTGGCGATACTGCCGGAAAGCCCCGGAAAAAGATCCGAAACATGTTTGAGATCAAGATGGGCTTTGAGATCGGAACGGGATTGCGTCAAGGTTCCGGAAACGGCGACATTGAATTCCGTACCACCGATGGTCAGGTTTCTGATTTCCGCGGCATTGCGGGCATATCGAAGCCGTAACGATAAATCGACTTTCCCGCCCGTCAGCTTCAGCGCCGGTTCCGGCGCCTGTGTCAGCGCAACCGCGCCGACCAGGTTAACCTTCGCAACCTGGTTTTCCAGCGCCGCCATGAGATGCAGCCGCGCCGTACCACCGAGATCGAGTTTTGCAAGCTGGTCGAGGGGCGCCAGCGAAGGCAAGTTGACGATGATATCGGCCTGGAGGGCTTGAGGATCGAGATTAAGGGTACCGGTCGCGTTCAGCCGCGCCCTGCCGAGCGATGCGGAGAAGTTCAACGCGCTGGCATCGCGCGGGCCGGCAAGGCTGAGATCGACCAGCAGCGCCTGGTGCAGCTGTCGCCCGGCATAATGATCGAGCAGGCCGTCCGGCGGTTCAGCGATATGCAGTCGAACATCGACCACACGCTTGTCAAGCGCGGCGGCCAGGCTGTAGTCACCCTGGCCGTGCGCGGCGACGGCATGCAAACTGGCGCTGCCCATGGTCAGGCTCGCCAATCGCGCCTTGCCGGTGACCGTCAGTTGAACCGGCCGGCCTGCCAGCGCCGCGCCGAGATGAAGCTGGTCGATCGCGAACCGGTCCATGCTGGCACTGAAATGATGCAGGTTGACCGGGCCTGGAGATGATTTCGCCGTCGCGCTAGGCTGAGCTGAGGCAACCGGCGCACGGGCGATATTCAACGTCCTGGCAGTGAGCGAAGTGATATGCAGTTGGCGACGTAGGAGCGCCGTCGGCAGCCAGCGTAGCTCCAGACCGGTTGCGGTCAGCCAGACGGACCGGCTATCGGCAACCTCAAGGCTGGCGAGCTTCAGATCCATTGGGAAGTGTCCGCCAAGACCGGAGACCACGATTTCTCCGCCGCTTATTCGGTTGATCTGGCGGACGGCGAAATCCCGGCCTGGCTTGCTGTTCAGCGCGACCAGCGCGCCACCGACAGCGGCGATGAGAATGAGCGGCAGCAGCAATACCAGAACGAGCAGCCAGCGAAGCGCGGACCGCATCTAGAACGCCTCCCCGAGCCCGACATAGAGCGCGAAAGCGCTGCTATTGGCGATGCGCTTGGCCGGTACCGCGAAATCCACGCGGATCGGGCCGATCCCGGTATAATAGCGAAGGCCGAGCCCATAGCCGACCCGCAAGGGGCTGCTGAAGGGGCGGCTGCCGGCTCCGACCTGCCCGGCATCCACGAAGGGTACGATGCCGAAGCTCTTGAAGACACGCTGGCGGAATTCGATGGTCGCTGCATCCATCGAATTGCCGCCCTTCGGCGTGTCATCCGGGAACAGCGGTCCGATCGACTGGTAGGTATAGCCACGCACCGTCGCGGAGCCGCCGGCATAAAACCGCTCATCCGGCGCCACTTGGAGTTGATGAGCGCCTTCGATGGATCCGATCATTGCCCGAAGGGCCAGAATACCGCGAGCCCCGGATTCCACGGCCAGGTAAGTGGAACCCATAACCTGCATGATGACATAGAACGCGCCGGAGCCGGTGACCGGCTCGGTGGGTGTGAGGGAGAGCATGGTGCGCACGCCCTTCGTTGGTTCCAGGATCGAATCGGTTGAATCATAGTTCAGACTTAAGGGAAGCTGGACCAGAACATAGTCGCGGCTGGTCCCCTCCTGCCGGATATTTTCGCTGATGAACCCGATCCCGTAACCGCCGCTGAGATGTCCGGCGATCGGGCGGGAGAGGATCAAGCTTCCCATCAGCGCTTTCTGATCGTAGGCAGTCAGTGACTGCTTCACGGCCTCCGCTGTTGCCGTCAGGGTCTGGGAACGGAAGTAATAATCCGGCTTGGCGAAAACCATCTTGAGGTCGTAACCAGGTGAGGGCGTGGCGGTGCCACCGAAGCCGCTCATCGAACCGGTGATTGTCAGGGTCTCTGCGTTACCGAAAACGTTCCGGTCCTCCCAGGAGGCAGAAAGCGCAAAGCCGGTATCCGTGGCATAGGAACCGCCGAGATTGACGGCGTGGCGCGCCTGTTCGACCACCCGGAAGGTGATCGGCACCTCGCCGGGAGGCGATTCTGTCCCTGCGGGCACCGGGGTTACGGAAGAAAAGACGCCGAGCCCGAGCAAGCTGTCGCGCGCGCCGGAGAGCGCCGTGTCGCTGAAAGGCTGGCCCGGATGCAGGGTAAGATGCCAGCGCAGAAAATTTTCATGGGTGCGCGTCAGGCCCTGAAAGGCGATCGGCCCGATATCGACATGGGGGCCGGCTGTCACCGGATAGGCGATGCTGAGGGTGTGGTTCCTATCATCGGCCAAGGCGAGGGGCGGGTCGACCTTGGCGAAGGCGTAGCCGGCGTTATGCAATGCCACAATCAATGTTTCGGTGACGCCGACAATCGGTTGTGCGCGGGCGACCTGGCCCGACTTTATCATGGCGGGCGGCGTGAAACCCGGCGGCAGCGTGGTGAAAGTAATTTTCGAAAGGCGATAAAGCGGGCCTTTCTCCACCCGGATCACCACCGCAACCGGCGGCTTGGCCGGCGCTGCGATCAGCACGGGCAACAGGCCAGGGTCTGTGAGCTGCCTGCCATCGATCGTGATGGAGACTTCTCCCGCGTCATAGCCAAGGCTGTGCAGAACGATTGTGAACTGTTTGCCGTCCACCTGCGCCCGGCCGATCAGCGCGAAGGGAGCCGGCGGCAGTTTTTTCTCCAGCGAGACGAGCGAGGAGGTATCCTTCAGCAGCCTGTCCAGCTCCGGGTCTCCACTTGGGAGGAACTGGACCGTGTAAGCCACGGGATCGGCCGCATGAACCGCCTGAAACCCGCGAATCAGGAGGCAGCCTAGCGCCGAGAATAGAACAATTCGAGAGCAAGCCCGCCAGGATGGTCGCGAACATTCGTTTCGTCGAATCATCCGGGGGTGTTTGGCACGGTGTAGCGGGACGGGGAAGTCAAGGATAGGTTAACGGTCGTTAAGATGGATGTTTGTTGCCCCGGTTGCCACCCGGCACGATGCAATCATCGGTTGCAGCGCCGCAACGGGGCGTTTACGATGCGCTAACCGGGATACCAGGCGCGAAAATCGTGGTATGCTGAAGCTGGCCACTCATGGACGAAGGAAACGGAATATGGCGGGCAGTTTGAACAAGGTTATGTTGATCGGCAATCTTGG
>JAJYAF010000225.1 GCA_021779655.1 Pseudomonadota bacterium | reverse complement strand
CGGCAAGGTGCAGAATACGGTCGGGAACGCGAAGGACACGGTGCGCGAACACATCAAGCATAACGACTAGCGCGTGTGAATCGCCCGCCAAGATAGCGATCCGGCGCCTGGAAGGCCCGGCGATCTCAGCCGGGCGCGGCATTCGCCGCATCCAGTGCGCGTTGAAGAATCCGGGCGGCGGCCATCTTGTCGATGACCGCCGCCCTTCTTTTGCGGCTCATATCCGCCTCGCCGATCAGGATCTCGTGCAGCTCGGCGGTGGTGAGCGTCTCGTCCCACATGCAGGCGGGCAGGCCGGTGGCGTGACCAAGCGCATGCGCCCAATCCCGCGCCGCCTGCGCCGCCGGGCCGAATTTCCCGTCCTCTCCCAGGGGCATCCCCACGATCAGGCCGCCGGCGTTTTCCTTCTCCGCGATCGCCCGGATTTCCGCCGCGTTATGGGCGAGCTTGCCGCGCCTGAGCGTGCCATAGGGTGAAGCGATGCGCCGGCCGACATCGGAAAGCGCGACACCGATATGCCGCGCGCCGGGATCCAGCCCGATCAGCCGCGCGCCGGTGACGAGCGTGTCGAGCAGCGGCCGAAGGTTGAAGAGCGCCATGCCGCCGTTTATGGTCCGGTCTGGCCGTAAACCCAAGGGAAATACCGATGTCGCTAGATACCGCAACGGTTCGCCGAATTGCGAAACTCGCCCGGATACGGGTCGAAGAGGCGGAAATCGCCACGCTGCAATCCGAACTCAACGCCATTCTGGGCTATGTGGCGCAGTTGAACGAAGTGGATGTGGAAGGCGTGGCACCGCTTTCTGGCGGCGGGCGGATGGCGCTGCGCATGCGCGCGGACGTAGTGACGGAAGGCGGCATCGCGGAGCAGATTCTTGCCAACGCCCCGGATCGGGAAGGCCCGTTTTTCGCCGTTCCGAAAGTCGTCGAATGAGCTTCCTGCCCGATCTGACCATCGCCGCCGTGCTCGACGGCCTGGCGGCGAAAAGCTTTTCCGCGCTTGAACTCACCCGCGCCCATGTCTCGGCCATGGAGGCGCTCAACCCCACGCTCAACGCCTTCATCACGCCCACGCCGGAGGACGCGCTGGCCATGGCGAAGGCCGCCGACGCGGCGCTGACCGAGGGCCGCGCCGGCCCGCTCTGCGGGGTGCCGCTCGCCATCAAGGATTTGTTCTGCACCGCGGGCATGCGCACCACCGCGGCCAGCAGGATTCTCGAACCCTTCGTGCCGCCCTATGAGAGCACGGTCACGGCCAGGCTCAAGGCCGCCGGCGCGGTGTTTCTCGGCAAGGCGAATCTCGACGAATTCGCCATGGGTTCCTCCAACATGACCTCGGCCTTCGGCCCCGTCGTCAATCCCTGGACGCGACGGGGCAGCAACGCGAAGCTGGTGCCGGGCGGCTCGTCCGGCGGCTCCGCCGCGGCGGTGGCGGCCCGGCTCGCGGCGGGCGCTACCGGCACCGATACCGGAGGCTCGATCCGCCAGCCCGCCGCCTTCACCGGCATTGCCGGGATCAAGCCCACCTATGGCCGCTGCTCGCGCTATGGCATCGTGGCTTTCGCCTCCTCGCTCGACCAGGCCGGCCCGATGGCCCGCAGCGTCGAGGATTGCGCCATCCTGCTCGGCGCCATGGCGGGCTTCGACCCGAAGGACAGCACCAGCGCCGATATCCCCGTGCCCGATTTCCGCGCCGCCGCGCGCCGGGATGTGAAGGGCCTTAAAATCGGCGTGCCCATGGAATACCGCGTGGCGGGAATGAGCGGGGAAATCGATGCGCTGTGGCGGCGCGGCGTCTCCTGGCTGGAGGAACAGGGCGCCGAGATCGTCGAGCTCTCGCTGCCGCATACGAAATACGGCCTGCCGGTCTATTACATCGTTGCCCCGGCGGAGGCCTCCGCCAATCTCGCCCGCTATGACGGCGTGCGCTTCGGCGAGCGGGTGGCGGGCGAGGATCTGATCGACATGTACGAAAAGACCCGCGCCGCCGGGTTTGGCGCGGAGGTCAGGCGCCGGATCATGATCGGCACCTATGTGCTCTCCGCCGGCTATTACGACGCTTATTACCTCAAGGCGCAGAAGGTGCGGATGCTGATTCTCCAGGATTTCGAGCGGGCCTTCACGAAAGTGGACGCGCTGCTGACCCCCACCGCCCCCTCGGCCGCCTTCGGCCTGGGCGAGAAGATGGACGATCCCGTCACCATGTATCTGAACGATGTGTTCACCGTTCCCGCCTCGCTCGCCGGCGTGCCGGCGATGAGCATCCCGGCGGGGCTTGATGCCCAGGGCCTGCCGCTCGGGCTCCAGGTGATCGGGCGGCATTTCGACGAAGAAACGGTCTTGGCGGTGGCAGGCGCCCTGGAGCGGGCCGCGGATTTCACCGCCCTGCCCACCCTCCGCGCCCAGGGAGCGGCATGATGACCTATACGCTGCAAGGGGCGACCGGAGCCTGGGAGATCGTGGTGGGGCTGGAAATCCACGCCCAGGTGATTTCGAACGCGAAGCTGTTTTCCGGCGCCAGCGCCGCCTATGGCGGCAAGCCGAACAGCCATGTGAGCTTCGTGGACGCCGGATTTCCCGGGATGCTGCCGGTGATCAACCGGGAGTGCGTGGCGCAGGCCGTACGCACCGGCCTTGGCCTGAACGCCGAGATCATGATCGAAAGCCGGTTCGACCGCAAAAATTATTTCTACGCGGACCTGCCCAACGGCTACCAGATCAGCCAGTTCGCGCATCCCCTTGTCGGGGCCGGCGTGGTCGAGATCGAGCTGGCGGACGGCAGCCTGAAGCGAATCGGCATCACGCGCCTGCATCTTGAGCAGGATGCCGGCAAGTCCATGCACGACCAGCACCCGACGAAATCGGTCATCGACCTCAACCGGGCCGGTGTCGGGCTCATGGAAATCGTTTCCGAGCCGGACATCCGCAGCCCGGAGGAAGCCGGCGCCTATGTCCGCAAGATCCGGCAGATCCTGCGCTATCTCGGCACCTGCGACGGCAATATGGAGGAAGGCTCCCTGCGCGCCGATGTGAACGTCTCGGTCCGCCGCCATGGCGAGCCGTTCCGGACCCGTTGCGAAATCAAGAACGTGAATTCCGTGCGCTTCGTGATGCACGCGGTGGAAACCGAGGCCCTGCGGCAGATCGCGGTTTGGGAATCGGGCGGCGCGGTGGTGCAGGAAACCCGGCTCTACGACCCGGCGCGCGGTGAAACCCGCTCCATGCGCTCCAAGGAAGACGCGCATGACTACCGCTATTTCCCCGAGCCGGACCTGCCCCCGCTGGTCCTGGAAGAGGATTGGGTGGCCGCGCTCCGGACAGCGCTTCCGGAGCTGCCGGACGCCAAGCGCAAGCGCTTCACCGAGCAATACGGCATCAGCTTCTATGATGCCGGCGTGCTCACCGCCGAACAGGCGACCGCCGATTTCTACGAGCGGGTGGCGAAGGACCGGGATGCGAAACTGGCCGCCAACTGGGTGACCGGCGATTTCTTCGCGGCGCTCAACCGGCTTGGCGCGGACATCGAGACCAGCCCGGTCAGCGCCGAGGCGCTTGGCGAACTGCTCGACCTCATCGCCGACAAAACGATCAACGGCCGCATCGCCAAGGAGGTGTTCGAACTGATGCTGGAAACCGGCGAGGCTCCCGGCAAGATCGTTCAGGATCGCGGCCTGCGCCAGGTGACCGACACCGGCGCGATCGAAGCCGCGATCGACGCCGTGATCGCCGCCAATCCGGACAAGGTCGCGGAATACAAGGCCGGCAAGGACAAGCTCTTCGGCTTCTTCGTTGGCCAGGTGATGAAGGCGATGGCGGGCAAAGGCAATCCGGCGATCGTGAACGAGATCATGCGGCGGAAGCTGGGTTAGAAGGGCAAAGTTCAGGCGGACGGGTATAATACCGGTCAGTCTTAAGGCTGACCGGTCGCGCGCGGGGGGTGGCCGGGCGGGACGGAGGAGAGCGGAAATGCTGAAAGCCTATGCCTGCAATGACGGCCATCCGCACGCGCTGCCCCCGGAGAAGGCAAGCCAGGCGATATGGTTCGACCTCGAAACGCCAACACCGGCGGAATACGCGCTGGTCAGCCGGATCACCGGCCTTTCCCTTCCCCAATACGCCGATCTGGCGGAGATCGAGACCTCTTCCCGCCTCTCGGTGAAAGGTGAAATCCTGACGTTGTCCCTGCCGGTGGTCGTGCGTCTGGCGGAGGGCATCGAAAACGGCGTCTGCGGTTTCGTGCTCTCGCCCAAATATCTGGTAACGATACGCTTCGCCCCCAGCACGCTGTTCATCCAGTTCGCCTCTTCCGCGCTGCCGGATGGCAATCTCGCCAGCGCGGATATTTTCGCCGGACTTCTGGAGGGAATCGTCGACCGGCTGGCGGACGCGCTGGAACGGCTGCGCGAGGAGCTGGACGCCTTGAGCCACCGGATTTTCCACCATCAGCATGGCAGCCGCGGCTCAACCCGCAATGCGGAACGCGAGTTGCAGGCGCTGCTCGTGAAGCTGGGGCAGGATTACGATACGATTTCCTATCTGCGCGATTCGCAGCTCGGCATCGCCCGCATCGCGCCCTACGCGGCCGCCGCCGTCACCTGGATGCCCAAGCCCGTGCGCGACCGGCTGCGATCCATTGAAAAAGACGTGTCCTCCCTGAACGAGTTTTCCACCCATCTCACCGACAAGGTGCAGTTTCTGCTGGATACGACGCTGGGCCTCATCAACATTGCCCAGAACAGCCTTATCAAGGTTTTGACCATCGTTTCCATCGTCGGCATTCCGCCTACG
>JAJYAF010000224.1 GCA_021779655.1 Pseudomonadota bacterium | reverse complement strand
GACCAGGCGGTCGCCGTGGCGGATGACTTCCTCAACAGCGGAGAAATCGTCTCCACGCATGGCCGCCATAGCGATGACGATCAGGTCTGGTACGCGCAGACCGGCGATGTGCTCAACGGCGCGCCGATGGTGGTCGTAACGAATGAGGGAACGGCCTCCGCGGCGGAGATCGTCACCGCCGCGTTGCAGCAGAACCAGCGGGCTCTGGTGCTTGGCACCCGCACCTTCGGCAAGGGCTCGGTCCAGACCATCGTGCCGATCCCTGGCAACGGTGCGCTGCGGCTCACCACCGCGCTCTATTACACGCCGTCCGGCAAGTCGATCCAGGATTACGGCGTCTCGCCGAACGTGAAGGTTTCGGACACCCGCACCCCGGAGGATCAATTCGCCTCCCTCCGGGAGAGCGATCTGCTGCATTCGTTCCACAACCCGTCCGGCCTTGCCGCGCCGCCGCTGCCCAGCGCGCTGCCGCTGCCGGCGGTGGCCAAGACCATTCCGGACAAGCCTCCCGCGAACTGGCCGGCACTCGATCTGACCAAGCCGTCGACCGATTTTCAGTTGCAGATGGCGCTGAAGCTGGTGGCGGGAATGATTCCGCGTGGCTACCAGGCGGCCGCCAACTAACCGGGCCGGACCGGGGCGGGCATGAGCGGTTCGTCCCGGCAACCCTCCCCCGGGCGTGGGCGTTCGCGTCTGGCCGCCTTCTGGGGCGGCTTCACGGCCTTTGTCCTGGCGGGTATCGGCCTGCTGCAATATCTCGGCCCGCCGCCTAAGCCGCCGCCTTCCGCCAGCGCGCACGCCGCCGCCGCCAGCAGCGCGGCATCCTTGCCTTCCGGCGTGAAAAAGCCTCCCTCCCCGCCGCTCAAGGCAACGCCGGCGGCGCGGATGGGTACGTCCGGCGCCCTCGCGGCCGGCGCTCCCATTCCGCCCGCCATGCCGGCCCTGCTCACGCCGTCGGCCACCAATCCCGGCTGGCTGGTTCCCCGGATCGGCCCGGATGGGCTGCCGCCCATGCGGGCCTACGCCGCCGGGGCATCCGGCGCCGGCCGGGGGCCTTCCGTCGCGGTGCTGGTCGCGGGATTGGGGGACGACGCGCTGCAAAGCCAGCAGGCGGTGGCAAGCCTGCCGCCCGCCATCTCCCTCGCTTTGACCCCTTATGGCCAGCACGCCGCCGCCATCACGGCGCTCGCCCATGCCGCCGGCCATGAAACCCTGCTCGCCATACCCATGCAGGAGACCGATCCGGCGAGCGAGAACGCCGGGAACGAGGCCCTCGTGCCAGCCGGACCGGTTACGCTCAATCAGGCGATGCTGGATTGGTGTCTCTCGCGCGTCCAGGGCTATGCCGGCGTTACCGATGCGATGGGCGCCACCCAGGGCGCCGGCTTCATGGCCAACCCGGACGCCAAGGCCTGGCTCCTGCAGGAGATCGCCGACAAGGGGCTGTTCTTCGTCGATGCCGAGCCGACCGGCCAGGCTGCCTATGCCTGGAACCGCACGGCGGATGTCGTGATCGATCCCTTGAACGCGCCGGAGAAGGAAAACGCGCAGCTTGCGGAACTGGCGCTGGACGCGAAATTGCAGGGCGCGGCGCTGGGCATCCTGCTCACCCCGGCGCCGCAGCCGGTACAAGCCCTGGCCGCCTGGACACGCACTTTGCCCGCCCAGGGAATCACGCTGGTTCCGGTCAGCGCGATCGTCGCGCCGCCGGCCGGGGCGCCGGCCGGGGCGCCGGCCATGCCGCCGCCGGCTTCCGCCGGCCCGTCCTCCGGACAAACCTCCCTGCCGGCGCATCCATGACCAAACCCGCGTGCTCCGCCGCCGAAAAGGCGGCCTTGCCCTATCGGCCCAATGTCGGCGCGGTGCTGTTCAACCGGGCCGGCCAGGTCCTGGTGGCCCGGCGGGCCGACATGGCCAATGCCGAGGGTCCGCCCGGCGGCTGGCAGCTCCCGCAAGGCGGGATCGACGGGAACGAGGACCCCGCCCAGGCCGTCCTGCGGGAGCTGAAGGAGGAAATCGGCACGGCGGATGCCGAAATTCTCGGGGAATACCCGGGCTGGCTGCAATACGATCTCCCCTGGCCGCTGGTCGGCAAATCGTTCCGGGGCCGGTATCGCGGTCAGCGCCAGCGCTGGTTCGCCCTGCGCTTTCTGGGCACCGACGCGCAGATCCGCCTCGACCTCGACCCGCACCCGGAATTCGACAAATGGCGCTGGGCGGAACTGGACGAGCTTCCGCGATTGGCGGTAAGTTTCAAGCGGCCGATCTATGAAGCGCTGGCGCGCGAATTCCGCAAATACGCAACCGAACTCAAGGGCTCACGATCATGATGCGGCTTACCGCGGCGGATGGGCATCAATTCGCGGTCTTCGAATCCGGTAATGTCAACGCCGGGCGCGGCCTGGTGGTGTTGCAGGAAATTTTCGGGGTCAACGCGCATATGCGCCGGGTCTGCGAACATCTGTCCGGCTTCGGCTACCGGGTGCTCGCCCCGGCGCTGTTCGATCGGGTGGAGCGGAATGTCGAACTCGGCTACGGCCCGGAAGACCGGGACAAGGGGCTGGCCCTTCGCGCCAAGATCGCGGAAACGGCGGCGCTCGCCGATATCGAGGCCACGGCGATCGCCCTGGGCGACAAGCCGGTCGGCGTGATCGGCTATTGCTGGGGTGGCACCCTTGCCTGGCTCGCCGCGACACGGTCGCGCCGCTTCAAGGCGGCCATCGGCTGGTATGGCGGCCAGATCGTCAAAACCTGCGCCGAGAAGCCGCATTGCCCCGTGCAGCTTCATTTCGGCGAAGCCGACAAATCAATTCCGTTGGCCGACATCCAGGCCATCCAGGCGGCGCAGCCCGAACTGCCCATTTTCATCTATCCCGGCGCCGACCATGGCTTTGGCTGCGAGGATCGCCCGAGCTACAGCGCCAGGGACGCCGAGCTTGCCGAACTGCGCAGCCTCGCCTTTTTCGCGGAGCATCTGCGCTGAAAAGGCTCCTATAATAGCGAGGCCGCGATGTTCACCGAAAGCGCGAGGACGGTGGTGTTGAATAAAAATCCGATCAGCCCATGCACCGTCGCCAGCCGCCGGAACTTCTTGGACGTGACATCCGTGTCGGAGACCTGGAAGGTCATTCCGAGAACGAATGAGAAGTAGATGAAGTCGAGATAATCCGGCTTGTCGTCCTTGGGAAATTCCAGCCCGCGCTCGATACCATCCTGGCCCGGCGCTTTCGAGTAATATTCATGGGCATAGCGCAGCGCGAAAGTGACATTCACCATCAGCCAGGAAAGCGCCAGCGTCGCCACCACGAAAGCCAGGTAGAAATCCGGCTGCTTCTTGCGGGTCGCGGCGTCGGAGAACAGGAATATCGCCGCGAAGCTCATCACCGCGCCCAGAATTGTCAGCGCGAAGATGCTCCATTCCCCTTCCTCCTGCCGCGCGGCGTCGAATCTGATCGTTCTATGGTCGGAACGAAGCACCAGTTCGGCGGTGCCGCCCAGGAAGGCCACCGTGCCGATATCCCAGGCGAGCACCACGCGTGTGGCCGCGGGGTGAACGGAGGCGAGGACGAAATAGGCCAGAACGGCGATCGCCAGGGCGATGAAAAGCCGGGGCCGGCCAGTGATGATATGAAGGGTGCGCTGGTGCCACATGGGGCCGCATGTTAAGCGGCGCGAACGAGTCCCTTCAACGGCGATATCCCGGCGCTGCCGGGAAACACCCGTTCGAGCGCCGCCTCCCGCAGGCCGAACTGCGCCTGCAACGCGCCTTTGGCTAGCGCGCGCGCATCCAAGGTCGGCGCCAGGTCACGGCCCTGGAAAAGCTGGCCCTGCTTCAGTCCGGGCCAGGTTGCGAGGACCCTGCCGCCGGCGATATTGCCTCCCAGCAGGAACGCCGCGTTCGCGGTGCCGTGATCCGTGCCCCGGGTGCCGTTCATGGCGGCGGTGCGCCCGAATTCCGTCACCACCAGCACCAGGGCATTCCGCCATTGCGGCCCGAGCGCCGTCTTCAGCGCCGCCAATCCCTGGTCCAGACCGGAGAGCGCGGCTTGCAGGCCCGCCACCTGGTTGAAATGGGTATCCCAGCCGACCAGCTGGAACGCGGCGATCCTCGGCCCTTCGGCGGCCGCGAGCAATTTCCCGGCATGCCGGGCCAGCGCGGCGAAAAGGGAGCGGCCCTGCGCCGGCTTGCCCGCGCTCGCCGCCGCGCCCGACGCCGCGTCCCCGCCCATGGGATCGATCGCCTGGTCCAGGGCCTGTTCCTCCAGCCCGGTGGCAATCGCCGGCCCGGTCAGCGGATCGGCGGCGTTCAGCGCGGCGATCTTCGCATACAAATCCCCGGGCGGCAGCTCGAAGCTTTCCGGCGCGTAGGAGGCCACGCGGATTTTTCCCTGCATCAGCAGCGGCATCCCCTGCCCCACGGAAAGCCCGGCCGGCACCGTCCCGCCGGGCGGAAGTTCGGCCAGCATGCGGTTGAGCCATCCCGAGGTGATCCCGGCATCCTCGGTGCCGAGTTCGAGCAGGTCCTGCGCCTCGAAATGGCTGCGCGTGCGGTAGGGTCCGGCAACGGCATGCACCGGCAGCGCCTCGCCCGCCTGGTACATGGCGTAAACCGAAGCAAGCGCCGGATGCAGGCCGAAAAACCCGCCCAGATCATGCATCCCGCCCGGCGCGCCGGGCGCGGGTGGAATCAGCTGGGGGCGTAGGGCCGCGAGGTTCGGATCGCCATACGGCACCACGGCCGACATGCCATCCAGCGCCCCGCGCAGCAGCACCACCACGAAGCGCTGGTC
>JAJYAF010000223.1 GCA_021779655.1 Pseudomonadota bacterium | reverse complement strand
ATCTCGGCCCCGGCGAGACGCAGGCGCTGGTCACGGCCCTGGACGCGGACAAGGACGAGACAGCCGCCGCGGTGCTGGCCTTGCTGATCGTCACCGGCGCCCGCCGGGGCGAGGCGCTCAAGGCGACATGGGAGAACGTGGACCTCGACTGCTGCATCCTCGCCGTGCCGCGCTCAAAGTCGGGTCGGACACGATACATTCCGCTCTCGGCCGTGGCCGTGGCAATCCTCCAGCGCCAGCTCGCCAAGCGGCAGCTCCACCCGGAGAACCCGTACGTGTTCCCCAGCGGCCGCCGGGAGGGCCAGCCGGTGGAAGGCGTGCGCGGCGCGTGGCGGCGGGCCAAGGAGGCGGCGGGCTGCCCGAGGACCTGCGTGTCCACGACCTGCGGCACAGCTTCGCAAGTGCCTTGGCCAACAGTGGAACGCCTCTGAATGAGATCGGCACCGTGCTCGGCCACACGCAGCTCAGCACGACGACGAGGTACGCGCACCACTCGCCGCAGCGCCTGATCGACACCGCAACGACAGCGCTGCGGGCCTGGAACCTGCTGCCCGAGCCCGAGGCTGCGAAGGCGGAGGTGCGGGACGCCGCATAGGCCGCCAGCACGACGACGTGGAAGGCGCATCGGCGCCTTCCACGTCACACCATCGAGTCAGAACTTGAAAGGAACCACCATGAAGAATGAGAAGAAGCAGCTCGCGACCGCCGAGGTCGCGCCGCCGCGCCAAGGGCGGGCGCCGGCCCCTGAGGCCAGGAAGCGCGGCTTCTGGAACCGCCTGCCCGCCGCCGCGAAGATCGTCCTCACCCTGCCTGTGGTGATGGCGCTGCTGGGTGCTGAGATCGAGCTGCGCCTCGCGCCCCAGCTCGACGTCATCCTCACCGCCGTCGGTGTCTGTGCCATGTGGGCGTGGCTCTACGGAACGCAGCCTTCTGCGGCATGAGCATTGGAAATTTCAAAGGCGCCCTGAGCGAAGATGCTCGGCGCGGCTCGACCAGAGGGGAAGAGTTAATAGATGGATGATGCGTTCGCAAGCTGCCCTGCATGTACGGATGAACGTGCAGGCGATCGTGGCGTGGAACATCAGGCGGTTGAGGGTCGGCAAGGGGCTCTCTCAGGACGCCTTCGCGGCGGACACGGGGATCGACCGCGCCCACGTGAGCAGGCTTGAGGGCGGGACGGAGAATCCTGCCATCCTCATCCTGGAACGGATCGCTTCGGCCCTGGAGGTCGAGATCGAGGAGCTCTTCAGGAAGCCCGAGCCGGGCGAGAAGGTACCGGCGACGCTCCGCAGCGGCAGGAAGCCTAACCGGCCGGGGTGACAAAGCTCGGCGCTGTTGGCGCTGCCGTTGGCGCTGCCCCAAAGGCGGAAGAGAGGAACGGGCTGAGCTAGACCATGCCTGCGAACTGAGATACCCACAGCCGACACGGCTCTCTGGACATTCAAGGGGTGACAATGTCGGAACTGACCGCTGAGACCCTGCTGGCCGTTGGCTTCCGAGACATCGGCAGGTGGGTTCCCGCCCGCCGCGAGGGCTGCCTCGACTATGTCCTTGATGGCTCCAATGCCCAAGCGAACGGGCCGCTTCTGGACGAGCGCAACTCCCTGTACGCCTTCGTCCAAGGCGACGAGGTGAAGTACGTCGGCAAGACAGCCCGGACGATCCGAGAGCGGTTCGTCGGGTACCGGAATCCGGGGCAGGGGCAACGTACCAACTGGCGCTGTAACCGCAACATCCGGGAGCTACTACAACGTGGGACGACGATCCGAATCTTCATCTTCAACCCGGTCTCTCAACTTCGGTATGGTGACTTCGAGATCAACCTCGCTGCCGGCCTTGAAGACGCGCTGATCGAAGCCTTCGACCCACCATGGAACGGCCGAGACAGGGGGCGTGCGATCACCGAGGAGGCCGAGCGCGAAGAACTGGACGAAGGTGACGCCCAGGTGAACGACGAACCCATCATGGAGGCCGTACCCGCTCCAGCTCCCTTAGGGCCACCGCCATCGGGCGTGGCCTCGTTCAAGATCGTCCTGGGCGAAGCCTACTACAATCATGGGTACATCAACCCTGGCGTCGAGGTAGATGATCATCTCGGCAAGGAGGGCGACCCGATCGAGGTTGCCTTCGACGACGGAGCAGAACCAGTACTCTCCCGCATCGACCGGAGGGCGAACCCAAATCGCTCGGTGCGGATCGTGGGTCACAACCGGCCGATCGCGCGCTGGTTCCAGGCGCACTTCCAGAAGGGCGACACCGTCAGGGCGGTGGTACTGGATGCCCACCACATCCTGCTGCTCTCCAAGCCGACGACGTGAGCATCTCGGCACGGAACTCCCCTGACTCGGGGTGAGCACGGGAACCGCATCCCACGCGGCGAACCGCGCCGAACGGGGACCGTCGGGGGGATTGTGGTGGGACGAGACCTCGCCCCCGCCGCGCGGCGGCCGGGCACTCTCAGAAGTCCCTTGATTTTCCTAGAGAAATTGGCGCACCCGAAGAGACTCGAACTCCTAACCCCCAGATTCGTAGTCTGGTGCTCTATCCAATTGAGCTACGGGTGCCAGCGCCGGGGCGGTGTTAGCCCAACCCTCCGGAAACGGCAAGGGTTCAAAGCGCCGCCAGCGCCTTCAGTACCGCGTCGCCCATCTCCTGGGTGCTGATCGCGTTCGCGCCCGGAGCCGCGATATCCGCCGTCCGGCAGCCCGCCGCGAGAGCGTTCTGCACCGCCTGCTCGATAGCCGCCGCATCATCCTCCATGTCGAAGGAATAGCGCAGCATCAGCGCCAGGCTGAGGATTTGCGCGAGCGGATTGGCAAGGCCCTGGCCCGCGATATCCGGCGCGCTGCCATGGATCGGCTCGTAAAGCGCATGCCGCCTCCCATGCGCGTCCACCGCCCCCAGCGTGGCCGAAGGCAGCATGCCAAGCGAGCCGGTAAGCATCGCCGCGAGATCGGAAAGCAGATCCCCGAACAAATTCCCGGTCACGATCACATCGAATTGCCGCGGGTTTCTGGCAAGCTGCATCGCGCAGTTATCCGCATACATGTGGCTGAGAGTCACATCCGGATATTCCGCCGCCTGCAACGCGCTGATCACCTGGCGCCACAGCAGCCCGCTCTCCATAACGTTCGCCTTCTCCACGCTGCACACGCGGCTGCCGCGCTTGCGCGCCAGATCGAAAGCAACGCGGCCCACCCGCTCGATCTCGCCGGTGGTATATACTTCGGTATTGATCCCCCGCTTCGAGCCATCCGGCAGCGTTTCAATCCCGCGCGGCTCGCCGAAATAAATCCCTCCAACCACCTCACGCACGATCATAATGTCGAGCCCGCGCACCAGCTCCGGTTTCAGCGAGCTGGCATCGCAAAGCGCGTCGAAAACCTTCGCCGGCCGCAGATTCGCGAACACGCCCAAATCCTTGCGCAATCGCAATATCGCCGCCTCCGGCCGGATTTCAAAAGCCACCTTGTCCCATTTCGGCCCGCCAACGGAGCCGAACAGCACGGCATCGGCTTCCAGGGCGCGCGCCATGGTGGCCTCGGTAATCGGCACGCCATGCGCGTCAATCGACGCGCCGCCCACCAGATCCTCGGCAAGCTCAAAACCGCCGCGCCGGTTCTGCTGCACCCAGTCCAGCACGCGCCGGGCCTGCGCCATTACCTCCGGGCCGATACCGTCGCCCGCAAGCAGCAGGATTTTCCGGCTCACTGGCATGCCTGAACTCCCGTAATGGCGGGCCGCCAGCCTTGGGTGGCCCGCAACTGCGCCTCATAACGATCAATGGCCGGCGCGTGCTCCAGCGTCAGCCCGATATCGTCCAGCCCGTTCAGCAGGCAATGTTTGCGAAACCCATCGATCTCGAAATGAATCGCCTCGCCATCCGGCCGCACCACTTTCTGGTTTTCCAGGTCAACGGTTATCCGGGCATTGCCGCCAAGCGCGGCATCGGCCATCAGGCGGCCGCAGATTTCCGCCGGCAGCGCCACCGGCAAAACGCCGTTCTTGAAACAGTTGTTGAGGAAAATATCGGCAAAACTCGGCGCGATGATGCAGCGTATGCCGAAATCCCTCAAAGCCCACGGCGCATGCTCACGCGAGGAGCCGCAGCCGAAATTCTCCCCCGCGATCAGAATTTCCGCCTGCCGGTATTGCGGCTGGTTCAGCACGAAATCCGGTTTCTCGCTGCCGTCGTCGTTATAGCGCAGCGCCGCGAAGAGGTTCTTGCCAAGCCCCGTGCGCTTGATCGTCTTGAGGAAGCGGGCGGGAATAATCATGTCGGTATCGACATTTTTCAGAGGAAGCGGCGCCGCGATCCCGACCAGTCTCGTGAATTTTTCCATCACACCAGCTCCCGCACATCCGCAAGCGCGCCGCTCACCGCGGCGGCCGCGGCCATCGCCGGAGAGACCAGATGCGTCCGCCCGCCGGGACCCTGCCGCCCCTCGAAATTGCGGTTGGAGGTGCTGGCGCAGCGCTGCCCCGGTGTCAGCTTGTCGGGGTTCATGCCAAGACACATGGAGCAGCCAGCCTCCCGCCATTCAAAGCCGGATTCCAGAAATATCCTGTCCAGGCCTTCCGCTTCCGCCTGCGCCTTAACCAGGCCGGAGCCCGGCACCACCAGCGCGCGCACGCCTTCGGCAACCCGCCGCCCCCGCGCCACGGCCGCCGCCGCACGCAAATCCTCGATGCGCGCATTGGTGCAGGAGCCGATGAACACGACATCCACCTTCGTTCCGGCCAGCTTCTGGCCGGGCCGCAGGTTCATGTATTCCAGCATCCGCCGCGTCTGC
>JAJYAF010000222.1:768-4807 GCA_021779655.1 Pseudomonadota bacterium | reverse complement strand
CTAGTTCCGCGCCGCGCAGCGCCATGATGCGCGCGGTTTCCGGAAACCACTGATCCCAGCAGATACCCACGCCGATCCGCGCGTGGCGGGTATTCCAGACCTTGAACCCGGTATCGCCGGGCGAGAAATAGAATTTCTCGTAATACCCAGGCCCGTCCGGAATATGGGTTTTGCGGTAGAAGCCGAGATTGCCGCCGTCCGCGTCCAGAATGACCACCGTGTTGAAAAACGCCTGCCCGGCCTTCTCGAATACGGAAATGGGCAGCACGATGCCAAGTTCCCTGGCGATTTTGCCGAAATGCGCGATGGCGGCGTTTTCAGCGAGCGGCCTGGCCAGATGAAAATGTGTATGCAGCGGGTCCTGGCAGAAATAGGGCGTTTCAAACAGTTCCTGTAGCAGAATGATCTGGGCGCCGCGCGACGCGGCTTCGCGCACCAGCTTCTCGGCGCGCGCGATATTGGCGGCGGAATCGGCCGAGCAGGGCATTTGCGTGGCCGCCACCGTCACGGTTCTCATGCCGGACCTTCAGGCATTCTGCAAATAGGCATCGATTTCAACATCCGAGATGCGCCGGCGGAATTCACCGATTTCCTGGAGCTTGCAGGCGGCAAAGCGCTTCTGGAAGTCCGTTCCGAAAATCTTCGCCATGTGAGCGGAACTCGCGAAGCGATCCACGGCGCTCGACCAGGCGATGGGAAGCGCCGGCACATGCGCGCCGCGTTTCGCGCCGATCGTCTCCGGCCCCGGCTCCGCCCGGCTTTCGATTCCCTGCAGCGCGGTGCCGAGCAGCGCCGCGAAGGCGAGATAGGGATTGCAGTCCGCCCCGGCCACCCGGTGTTCGATGCGCGAGGCGCGCGGCTCCGCGGTGATGACGCGCAGCGCCGCCATGCGGTTGTCGTGCCCCCAGTCGCCATAGGTCGGCGCGTGGACGCCGGGCGCGAAGCGGCGATAGGAATTGGCGTGCGGGGCCAGGGTCAGCATCGTCCCCGGCATCGCCTGGATAATGCCGCCAAGCGCGTGATACAGTGTGGGCGAGGCGCGTGCCGGCGTGTCGGCGAAGATGTTTTCCCCCGCCTTGTTCAGTATGGACAAATGCACGTGCATGCCGCTGCCCGCCCAGTTGCCGAAGGGTTTGGCCATGAAGGTCGCGGTGAGCCCGTGCTTGCGGGCCACCTGTTTGATGGTGCGCTTGAACAGCACGGCGCTGTCGGCGACGCGCAAGGCGTCGGTCGAATATTTCAAAGTCACTTCGAACTGGCCGGGGCCATTCTCGCTCAACAATGTCTCCAGCGTGATTTCCTGGGCCCGGGCCGCTTCCATCATCTCACGCAGGATCGGTTCATAGGCATGGATCTCGCCCAGCCCGACGGCATCGATCCGCCAGCCCTTCCACCCGGATTCATCGGCGCCGCGCGGCGCGATGGTCAGCCCGCCGGTATGCCCTGAATCCACCAGGTAGAATTCCAGTTCCACGCCGAGCGCGGGTGTCAGTCCGGCGGCGGCATAGTCTTCCAGCACCCGGCCCAGCACGCCGCGCGGATCGAGATGGAAGATGCCGCCATCGGGCCCGAGCATGGTCAGCAGAGCTTGCGCCGCGTTACCCGCGGTCCAGCTCATGCGGGCGATGGAATGCGGCACCGCCACGCATAGGCCGTCCGGATCGCCGGTATCCTGGACGATGCCGCCCTCCACCACGTCCCGCCCCCAGATATCCAGCAGATACGCCGAACGCGGCATGGCGATACCGGAGCCGAGCAGCGCGCCCGCCTTGTCCGGCCGCAGCCATTTGCCGCGCGGCACGCCGTTTATGTCGATAACGAAGGCCTCGATGAACTCGCAAGCCTCCATCAACGCCAGCTTGGCGGCGTCGGGAGGGTTGGGAGACCAGACGTTCACACCGTCACCTCGTGCCTCACGCGGGCGTAGGTCTGCGCGATGGACCGGACCGCCCGCTCCGCCATCATGCCGATTTCCTCCTCCGAAATGACCAGCGGGGGCGAGAACAGCATGGTATCGCGCGTCGCCCGCATGATCACATTGTTTTCGAAACAATAATCCCGGCAGATGGCTCCCACCCGGCCGCGTTTTTCAAAAAACCGGCGGGTGCGCTTATCCGCCACGAGCTCGATGGCGCCGATCAGCCCGACGCCGCGAATCTCGCCCACCATCGGATGATCGCCAAGCGCGTCCTGGAATTTCCGCAACAGCAGCGCGCCCATTTCCCGCGCGCGCTGAACCAGGTTTTCCTTCTCGATGATGTCGAGATTGGCCAGCGCCACCGCGCAGCCCACCGGATGGCCGGAATAGGTGAAGCCGTGAAAGAACTCGCCGACATCGTTGATCAGCACATCCGCGACGCGGTCCTTCAGCAGCACCGCGGAAAGCGGCACGTATCCCGAGGTGATCCCTTTCGCCACGGTCATCATATCGGGCTGGATGCCGAAGGTTTCGGAGCCGAACATCCTGCCGGTCCGGCCGAAGCCGCAGATCACCTCGTCGGCGATCAGCAGAATGTCGTTTTCCTGGCAGATGCGGTTGATTTCCGGCCAGTAGGTCTCAGGCGGAATGATCACGCCGCCCGAGCCCTGGACCGGCTCGCCGATAAAGGCCGCGATATTCTCAGGCCCGACCGCCCTGATTTTTTCCTCCAGCTGCCGGGCCGCGAAAATGCCGAATTCGGCGGGAGACATCTGGCTGCCATAGCCATACCAGTAGGGCGGGAGGATATGCAGAAAATTCGGCATGTCGCCGGCCTGGCGGTGCATGTCTTCCATGCCGCCCGCGGAGGCGCCGATCATGGTGGAGCCATGATAGCCGTATTGCCGCCCGATCACGATTTTCTTGGCGGGCCGGCCCAGGGTTTGCCAGTAAACCCGCGCCATGCGCAACGCGCTGTCCACCGCCTCGGAACCGGAGGTGGCGAAAAACGCGTGATTGAATCCCGGGGCGAGCCGGGCGAGCCGCTGGGCAAGGGCCGCCACCGGCTGCGTCGTGGTTTTGAAAAACGTGTTGTAATACGGCAGTTTCATCATCTGCGCGGCGGCGGCATCGACAAGCTCCCGCCTGCCATAGCCAACATCCACGCACCAGAGTCCGGCCATGCCATCGAGAATCCGGTGCCCCTCAGCATCGGTGAGAAATACGCCATCCGCCCCGGTGATGACGCGGATCTTTCCCTGATGCAGGGTTTTATGGTCGGTAAAAGGATGGATATGATGCGCGGTATCGACAGCCTGCCAATCCACGCGCGATGTTTCATTAAGCATGATTTTCTCCCGCTAAATCCGGCTTGGATGGGGCCGCATGAGCAATGCGGCCAGAATAAACCCCAAGTTCAGATTTGCGGTGGGCTGAAGCCGATACGCGCGCAGAGCATCAGCAGTTCCGCCTGCAGATTGCGCGCGTGAATGCCGAATTCACCGTCCATATCGGAAGTTTGCATAAAAATATGCCAGACACAATAAAAAAAATCGTAACCCAGGCGGTTCGAGTTCCCCTATGCGGGCGCTGCCTGACGCTATCCGTCAGAAGCTGGGCGGGCTGTTGGCGCTAACCAGCGTGCAGGGCGTTTCGGTGGGATTGCGGAACCGATGTGGGATATCGCTGCGGAAATAATAGGCATCGCCGGGTGCAAGCTCTTTTTCCTGCGAGCCGACGGTTACCACAATGCGTCCGCTGATCACGATCCCGCATTCCTCGCCGTCATGGCGCAGCATGGCCTCGCCGGTATCGGCGCCCGGCTGGTAGGTCTCGAAAAGCATTTGCAGCTTGCGGCCCTTTACGCTGCGGCCGACCATCCGGAACGAGACATTATCGCCGAAAGCGATCTCCGTCAGTTCGTCGCTCCGGAAGAAAACGTTTTCCGAGGGCGAGAAATCGAGCGTGAAGAAATCCGCGAGCGAAAGCGGAATGCCGTCCAGAATTTTCTTCAGCGAGGAGATGGACGGGCTTACCCGGTTCTGTTCGATGAGCGAAATGGCGCCGTTGGTGACCCCTGCGCGGCGCGCCAGTTCCCGCTGGGTGAGGCCGTAGATCTGC
>JAJYAF010000222.1:0-758 GCA_021779655.1 Pseudomonadota bacterium | reverse complement strand
GGAACCGATATCCTCATCCGCCGTCTCGCTGGTTTGTTCAACCGCCGCCATCAGCCGGTCCCCAGCGCCTGCTCCGCCGGCAGCGGCGCTTCGCCCAGCGCCTCGGCGACCGCCGGATGCACGATCCGGCCCTCCGCGATGTTGAGCCCCGCGCGAAGGTGCCTGTTCTCGCTCAGGGCCTTTCGCCAGCCCAGATCGGCGATTTTCAGGGTGTAGGGAATGGTCGCCTGGGTCAGCGCGAAGGTGGAGGTGCGCGGGACCGCGCCGGGCATATTGGCCACGCAATAATGCACCACGCCATCGACCACATAGGTGGGATGGGAATGCGTGGTCGGATGACTGCTTTCGAAGCAGCCGCCCTGGTCGATCGCCACATCCACGAGAACGCTGCCCTTGCGCATATGCCGCAGCATCGCGCGGGTGACCAGTTTCGGCGCCGCGGCGCCGGGCACCAGCACCGCGCCGATGACCAGATCGGCGTGGAACACGGCATCCTCTACCGCCTCCGGGGTGGAATACGCGGTTTTCAACCGTGGGCCGTAGAGATCGTCCAGCTCCACCAGGCGCGACAGCGAGCGGTCGAAAATCGTCACATCCGCGCCCATGCCAAGCGCGATGCGCGCGGCGTTGGCGCCGACCACCCCGCCGCCCAGCACCACGACGCGGCCCGGCGGCACGCCCGGCACCCCGGCCAGCAGCACGCCGATCCCGCCATGAACTTTTTGCAGCGACACCGCGCCCACCTGGATCGCCATGCG
>JAJYAF010000221.1 GCA_021779655.1 Pseudomonadota bacterium | reverse complement strand
TCCCCTATATATACCTCGTCCATGGTGGCAGCGGAGTAGGTCTCATGCCGGAAGCACCCGATATCGCGCGGAAACTTTTCCACGAAACCGGCGGGCTCGATCCCGCCGGCGCGGCGAGGCATCTCGCCACGGTTCTGGAGGGCGCCGATGACGGCGAGCTTTTCCTCGAATACCGGGAGAGCGAATCCATCAGCCTGGAAGATGGCCGGATCCGGCATGCGAGCTTCGATACCCGGCGCGGCTTCGGCCTGCGCGCGGTGGTGGGCGAGGCGAGCTATTACGCGCATGCCGGCGAGCTTTCGGAGGAGGCGCTGGCCCGCGCCGCGGCCACCATCAAGGCGGCGAAGGCGGCCGAGCGCGGGATGATCGCCGGGGCGCCGCCCGCCGGGGCCCGGCCGTTCTATGCCGGGCTCAACCCGCTTGCCGAAATGCCCTTCGCCACCCGGGCCGCACTGCTCCAGGAGATCGACGCCTTCGCCCGCGCCGCCGACAGCCGGGTTACCCAGGTCATGGCGAATATCCACGGCGAATGGCAGGTGGTGGAGATCCTGCACGCCGACGGTTCGCGGGTGGCGGATCTGCGTCCGCTCGTGCGGCTCAACGTCTCGGTGGTGATGGAGGAAAACGGCCGCCGTGAATCCGGCTCGACCGGCGGCGGCGGCCGCACCGCCTATGCCCCGCTGGTGGAACCCGCCTACTGGCAGGCGGCCGTTCAGGAGGCGCTGCGCCAGGCCCGGGTGAACCTCGCCAGCGTGGCCGCCCCCGCCGGGGAAATGCCGGTGGTGCTCGGCCCCGGCTGGCCCGGCATCCTGCTGCACGAGGCGGTCGGCCACGGCCTGGAAGGCGATTTCAACCGCAAGCGGACCTCCGCTTTCGCCGGCCTCATGGGCAGCCGTATCGCTGCCAGGGGTGTCACCGTGGTGGATGACGGCACCCTCCCGAACCGCCGCGGCTCGCTGACCATCGACGATGAAGGCACGCCCACCTCCCGCACCGTCCTCATCGAGGACGGCGTTTTGGTCGGTTTCATGCAGGACCGGCAGAATGCCCGGCTGATGAACATGCGCCCCACCGGCAATGGCCGCCGGCAATCCTACGCGCACCCGCCGATGCCGCGCATGACCAACACCGTGATGCTGGGCGGCGAGGCGACGCGGGAAGACATGATCAAATCCGTCAGGCGCGGCCTCTACGCGGTCAATTTCGGCGGCGGCCAGGTGGATATCACTTCCGGCAAATTCGTCTTTTCCGCTTCCGAGGCCTACCTGATCGAGGACGGCAAGGTGACGGCCCCGGTGAAGGGCGCCACCTTGATCGGCAACGGCCCCGACGCGCTCACCAAGGTGGAGATGATCGGCGCGGACATGGCGCTCGATCCGGGCGTTGGAACCTGCGGCAAGAATGGCCAGGGCGTGCCGGTGGGCGTGGGGCAGCCGACCATGAAAATTTCCGGCCTCACGGTTGGCGGCACCGCCACTTAAGCCACTTAAGAACCGCCCATGGATCAGCCAGGCCCCGCGCCCGCAACACGGCCAGCCGCAGCACCCGTCTCCCGCCGCGCCGTCGTCGATCTCGGCTCGAATTCCGTCCGGCTCGTGGTCTTCGAAGGCGAATCGCGCAATCCGGTCCAGATATTTAACGAAAAAGCCATTTTGCGGCTGGCCAAGGGAATGACCCGCACCGGCCAGATGGACAGCGGGGCCATGGAGCAGGCGGAAACCGTGCTGGGCCGCTATGGGGCGATCGTTCGCGCCATGGGGGCGCATCCGTTCGAAATCCTCGCCACCTCGGCGGTGCGCGATGCCCGGAACGGTCCGGATTTCGTCCGGCGGTTGCAGGCCCGTCTCCCGGGCGTTGAAATCACCGTGCTCTCCGGCCATGACGAAGCGCAGCTTTCCGCCGAAGGGGTGCTGACCGGCATTCCGGGCGCCGATGGCATGCTCGCCGATCTGGGGGGTGGCTCGCTGGAAATCGTGCGCCTGGATGCGGGCCGGATCGGCGATACGCGGACCCTTCCCATTGGCGTCATCCGCCTTGCGGACCACTCGGGCGGCGACCTGTTGAAGGCCCGCGCCATCGTCACCGCCGCGCTGGAAGAGGCGCCGTTCCTGGCGGAGGGCGCCGGGCGGGATCTTTATCTGTCGGGCGGCGCGTTCCGGGCGCTTGCCCGCATCCACATCATGCAAACCGGCTACCCGCTCAGCATGGTGCATCACTACACCATCGGGCGGGAGGAAGCGCGCGACCTGGCCGGGGTTATCGGCGAAGCCGGACGCAAGCTGATCGAGCGCATGCCGGGCGTTCCGCGCCGCAGGATCGAGGATCTGCCCTTCGCCGCGCTGATCCTGCGCCGCCTGCTGCGTTCTTCCGGTGCCAGCCGCGTGGTTTTTTCCGCCAACGGTCTGCGGGAGGGCTGGTTCGCCCGCCTGCTGCCGCCGGAAATCCGGGCGCAGGACCCGCTGCTCGCCGCCGGCCGCGACCTCACGCGCGGCATTTTGCGCGATGCCGGCCTGCCGCCCGCCCTGGTCGCCTGGACCAACCCGCTGTTCCCGACCGAAACCGGGGCGCAGCGCCGCCTGCGGGAGGCCGCCTGCTGGCTGTCCGATATCGGCACGCATGAGCACCCCGAATACCGGGCGGAGCAGGCATTTCTGCGCGTGCTGCGCCAGCCCGGCATCGGCCTGGACCATCACGCCCGCGCGTTCCTCGCCCTGGCCCTGGCGCTGCGCTACGAGGCCCCGCCCGACAGCCCCTTCCTGGCCCCGGCGCGCTTCCTGCTCGATCTGCCCGCCGCCCGCCGCGCCGAGACGCTGGGCGTGGCACTGCGGCTTGCCTACACGCTCTCCGCCGGCACGCCGGCATTGCTGGCCGGCACGCAGCTTGCCATCGCCCCGGGCCGTCTCATTCTCGGCCTTTCGGAAGCCACCGGCGTCTTCGACGGTGAGGCCGTGCTCCGCCGCCTCGACCGCCTGTCACAGATGCTGGGCCTGGAGGCCGAGACCGAACGGCTGGCGTGAAGCGGGGCGCCAGATCGCCACCGCAAAGCCGCTGGAGATCATTCCTCCGCCAGAATGTCGCCGATATGCGTGCCGTAGCCGGAAGGCCGGTAGAACAGGATGCCGATCACCAGCCCGCCGATGCCCACGATCTTGGTGGTGAGGTTGTAGCCGGTGATGGCGTAAATCCCGAGCACGAACAGCGCAAGCGCGCTCAAGGCCGGAAATGCCACATAGCCGAGCCACGTGGCGATGGAGGTCCGGAAACTGTCCCGATAAACCCAGGCGCAGACGAGCCCGGCGAGGCCGTAATAATAACAGACCTGCACCGCGATCGCGCTCACCGAATCCCCCAGGATCGTCGCGATGGACGGCATGAAGCTCGACGCGAAAATCATGATCAGCCCTACGACGAGGAGCAGGTACATCGTCCGCACCGGGGTGAGCGTTCGCTCCTGCACCACGCCGAACGCCGTCGGCAGCGCCCGGTCCCGGCCCATGGCGAACAGGGTCCGGGAAAATTGCAGCATGGTGGTCTCCAGCGTTGCGACGCTGGAGAGAATCAGCGCCAGCGCCGCGGCCAGCCCGCCCGTGCGCCCCAGCCCCGCCTGCATTGCCACATGATAGATCAGGTTGTCGCTGAATCCGGAAGCATCCGAAATCTTGAACATCATCAGCGCGGCGATCGTGAACGCGACGAATGCGGCAATGGTCACGAACACGCTCAGAAAACCGCCATTGCCGGCGGCGTTGGGTGGAAGGCCCTTTGTCTCCTCACCGAGATTCGCCGTCACGTCCCAGCCCCAATACAGAAACACGACGATCAGGGCGGAACTCGCGAACGTGCCCGCCGGATAGTGGAAGCCGAACCACGCCCAAGAGAACGGATTAGCGGGCTTGCCCGTGGCATGAACAAACGCGGCGATGGAAATGACCGCGAGGATCAGCAGCTCGATCGAGCTCATGACCACCTGGATTTTGCTGGTAAGCTCGATACCGGCGATCAGCACCAGCGCGATCACGACGAACCAGGCGGCGCCGATCGTGGTGGTGGCCAGCACATTGGTCGCCAGGGCCGGATCGAAAAGTTGCAGCGTCGCCGTGCCCAGCGGCACGCTGCCCGTCACCATGAAGACCATCGCGGCGATCAGCAGCGCCCAGCCGGAGAAAAATCCGAAGAACCTGCCAAATCCGCGCTTCGTCCATTCATAGGCCGCGCCGGCATCGGTCATTTTCAGGTTCAGCCCCTTATAGGCCACCGCGATGCCCAGCATGGGAATGGCGAAAATGATCAGCGCGTTGGGTGAAACGCTTCCCGCCGCGCCCAGCAGGCCGGCGATTGCCACCGCGATGGAAAATCCCGGCGCGCTCCCCGCGATGCCCATGATGATCGATTCGAAAAACGACAGCGACTCCGCCTTCAGTTTTATTTCGCTCATTCCTGCCTCCTTGCTTTTCCGTCGATGTTGCGTTTGCCGGATTTATCTCCCTCCCCCCGGCTGTTCGCCGTCCAGCGTGAGCAGCGGGCCATACAGATCCGGCCGCCGGTCGCGGAAGACGCCCCAGGAGGCACGGCTATGGGCGATCGCGTCGAGATCGAAACTCGCGGTAAGCACGGCTTCCCCGCTCCGTCCGGCCTCGGCCACCTTGCCGCCGGTTTCGTCGGCGATGAAGGAGGAGCCATAGAAGGTAATGGCCGTATCGCGCGCGCCCGGCTCCATGCCGACGCGGTTGGAGGCAATGAGCGGGGTGAGATTCGCCGCCGCATGCCCCTGCATGGCGCGCTGCCAGTGGTCTCGGGAATCGAGCGCGGGATCCTGCGGCTCGGAGC
>JAJYAF010000220.1 GCA_021779655.1 Pseudomonadota bacterium | reverse complement strand
CGTGCTGCTGGAGACCGGCGTCAACATCACTCCGCTCCCGATCTGGATGGACGAATGGGAGCATCCGGAGATCCACACGAACCCGGCCCTGTTGCGCAACATTGCTCGGGAAGGGATCAGCCTGTGAGCGTGGCTGACCTGATGGCCAAGGCCGCGCAGGCGGCTGAATCCGCCCGCGTTTTGCTGGAACACGGCGATGCCGATGGCGCATGCGACCGCGCCTACTACGCCATGTTCGACGCCTCGCGCGCCGCGCTGCTGGCTGCCGGGCACGATATCGGCAAGACGCACCGTGGCGTGCTCAACGCCTTCAACGACCTCCTCGTGAAAGGCGGCTCGATGCCCAAGGAAGCGGGGCGCTTGCTCAAGCGCGCCGAAGCCTTTCGATACGTTGCCGACTACAGCGACAACACCGTCGATCTGTCTGACGCCCGCAATATGATCGAGCAAGCCGAGTCTTTCGTGATCACCATTCGCTCCATCCTGGAGCGTCCTGATCCGGGCGTTGGGCAGGCTCCGGGGATGAGGCCGTGACGGGCTACGAGCCGACCAAGGAACAGCGACGCGCCTGAAAGGGCGAATGGGGGCAAGCCCGGTAGCCATGCCGATACCAGACAGAACGGAAATCCTCGTCGTCTGAAGGGTATCAAGCGGCCGCGGAAGCCGATCGGAGAGCACCAAGATCTCTGCCGGCATCCCGATGCCACGGTTCGAGATGCCCCAAATCGACCGGCGGCCGGAGGCGGGTGACGACGAGGTCGGCCTCTTGCGGCGACAAGGCCCGGCCGTAGCCGGCGCCGACGGTGCCGCTTTCGTGGCCGAACACCTTGTTGGCCAGTTCGTCGCCGATATTGGCGGCGCGCAGCATCTGCCGGAAGCTGTGCCGGAGAGAATAGAGAACCAGGTCGGGCGCGTCGGCGACATGCTTGCGGATATAGCGGTTGAGATATTTCGACCACGCCGCCGCCGTGCGCGGCTCAGCACCCGGTTGCACCAGGCGCCTTCCGCGTTCTGCTTGCCGCCTCGCCCAGGCGGGCAGGCCAAGGCGTATCAAATCCGGCAGCAACGGCACCAGCCGCGGGGCGGCGCGGGTCTTGGTGCCGGCCTCGCGCAAATCGAGGCAAAGGGCGCCGCCGACCGGAACCAGGATCGCCGGGGCCTCGGTGATTTCCTCCGTCCGCGCCCCGGTCAGCGCCGCGATCAGGAGGAACCACGCCGCGGCTTCGCTATCCTCTTCGCCCGACCAGTCGCGGAAAAGCGGGCTGCGGAACAGAAGCCCCTGCTCGGCGGCGGTGAAGGCCCGCCTCGACTCTCCGGCCATCAGTTCTTCCCGGGTCTTCTCCCGCCCCTTCACCTCGCCGAACCGGTCGTCGGCCGCATGGCCGGAAGCGACCGCCCAGGCAAGGAAGCTCTTGATGTGCCCGAGACTGCGCAAAATACTCTTGTGGTGCAGCGCGCCACCGCGCGCGTTGGGCTTGTCGCGGAGATGATCGGCAAACAGCTTCACATCACCCCGCCGGATATCGGCGATCGGCTTGTCGCCGATGAGCGCCTTCCAGATGGAGAAGGCCTGATTGTAGCTCCAGATCGTTTTCGCGGTCAGGCCAGGGCGGTCGGCGAAGAAGGCTTCGCACAGACTATGCCATGCCGGCGAAGGCGCAGGCTCCAGGGCTGGCCCACCCCCCTCCGCCGGCACGCTCGGCATGGCGATCGCCGGCAGGTCCAGGGGCGCGGGCGGGCGGAGCATCGCCATGATGTCGGCCTCACCGCCTGCCGGCGAGGCCTCCTCGTGCTGCCATTGGCTCTGCAGCCTGGTGATGAGATCGCGCAGTTCCGCCTCGTAATGCTGGCGCAGCCGGGCCTGATCGGCCTCATAGCGCCGGCCGAGTTCGAACGCCGCCTGCGCGAGGGAGGCATCCCTCGCGGCGAGCAGTCCAGCTTTGCGCAAATCGTCTCTCATCCTGAGATCAAGGATGTGGAGAAGCTTGGCAAGGACAAAGTAGAATCTGGCGGCGCGCAGTTTCGCGACCCGCGCCTCAGTCGTCAGCAAGGAGCCGACGACATGGGTCCGGCCCAAAATCACCGCCAATGCGCCCGGCAGCCGGCCCCGGAAATAATAGGTCTGCCGCCGTCTCTCGACGTGGGAACAGAGCGCCATCACGGCCTCCCGCGTGTGTCACAAGCGTGTGTCACATCTGCGGGACGACACCAAAAATATTTAGCGATTTCAATATGTTGGGAGGTATGGCGTCCCGTAGGGGATTCGAACCCCTGTTACCGCTGTGAGAGGGCGGTTTTTAGGGTCCATACCCGTCCCAGGAGGTCCACCTATAGTATTGATAAAAAACACTAACACGTTTCCTCCGTCCACGCGCGTCCCCTTGCGTCTTATGCCGTATATGTCGTATGAATGTCGTATGGCGAAAGGGGATGACGGATGCCACGGAAAACGCGGGATGAAAGGCTGGAAACACGAACCGCGCGCCTCAGGCTGCCCATCCGCCGCGAGCCCTATTGGAAAGGAATTCAGGAAGGCCGCGCTATCGGTTACCGGCGGATCGGCGGCCAACGTTCCGGCACCTGGATCGCGCGGTTTTATGATCCGAAAACGACAAACAAGCGGCAGTTCCAATCGCTCGGCTCAGCAGACGATTACCTCGACGCAGATGGTGTGGAGACGCTTACCTTTTCCCAGGCACAAGAAAAGGCGGCCGCGTTTTTTGCTGCCTGTCTTCGCAATCAGGGCATCAAACGCGAACCTGTCACCGTTCGCCAGGCAATCGAGCACTATATGGAGGCCTACCGCGCGCGCGGCGGCAAAGCCGAAAGGGACACGCAGACCGCGATTGATGCGCATATTTTGCCGGCGCTGGGCGGCATTCTGGTTGGCGATCTCGGAACCGGCAAGATCACTGCTTGGCGCGACAAACTCGCAATTGCGCCCGCTCGCCTGCGTTCAGGCCAGAACACGAAAACGCGGAAGGTTCGCGCCGCCAAGGATGGAAATGCCAAGCGCGCGCGCCAATCGACAGCGAACCGCGTCCTTACCATCTTGAAAGCCGCGCTCAATAAGGCGTTCGTCGATGGGCTGGTCGATAGCGATGACGCCTGGCGGCGGGTCAAGCCTTTTAGGAACGTCGATGCGCCGAAGATCCGCTACCTCACGGAAGGGGAATCCCGCCTGCTTGTGAACGCATGCCCGGACGATTTCCGCCGCCTCGTTTCAGCGGCGCTGCTGACGGGCTGCCGGTATGGAGAACTCGCCAACCTGAAGGCGGCCGACCTCGATGGTGCAAACAAAATCGCGCATGTGCGAGAGCCGAAAACCGGCAAGCCGCGGGCGGTGCATCTCACCGAGGAGGCGGTGATTTTATTATCTGGCCTCGCAGCCGGAAGGCCGCGTTCCGCCCTTCTTTTGGCCAAGGACGACGGCAAAGCATGGGGCAAGGGACATCAGGTGCGGCGGCTCGCCGAGGCCTGTAACGCCGCGGGGATCGCGCCCGTCATCAATTTTCACATCCTGCGGCACACTTTTGCCTCCCGACTTGCGATGGCCGGCGTGCCGATGCAGGTGATAGCCGCAAGCCTCGGCAACTCCGAGGCCATCTGCGCCAAACACTACGCCCATTTGTCTCCTTCCCATGTCGGTGATCGCATGCGGGAAGGCTTTGGCTCCCTCGGCATCATCCCCGAGGCCAATGTCGTGCCTCTGCGCGCGTGATATCCGCTACTTTGACATTGCTCCTTTCCTGAACCGCTCCCGTCCAGCGCCGCGAACACGTCGCACAGCGTGTCGTGGCTCGGGATGCCGCGCGCGTAGGGGTAGAAGCGCTTCAGAAAGGCCAAATGCTCCGTTCCCCAGAGCACGGTTTCCACGAAATCACCGGCTCCGGCGAGCGTCGCCGACAGCGCAATAGAAGGATTTCCGGAAATGGATACAACACCTTGGCGGATTGGCGTGGATCCTTCAGATCTGAAAAACGGTCCAGTAACGACGACTGAGCGGGTACGCCCATTGCCAGAGCCTCCATGCGTGAGGTCTGCTACGAAAAGCATTTTCAGCCGCACCGAAAGATGCCGCCTCATTCAAGCGATCGCCCTGGCGGGCATCTGGCCCAGTTGTGCCGCCTTATTATCCGATGATACACTCGTGAAAGACGCCATCAAGGCAATGGGAGGAAGCGCCATGAATCTGGCGAGCAAGCTGCAAGCGCGGGATGAGGCGGGGAATCCGGTGCGGGTCGGTCTGATCGGCGCGGGAAAATTCAGGGCGATTTTCCTTGACCAGGCGCGCCTTACGCCCGGCCTGCACATTCTGGCGATCGCCGATCTCGCGTCGGCGCGCGCGCCAAGCCCTGGAGCGCACGGGCTGGCCGGCTGAGCGTTATGCCGCGGCGAGCTTCGAGGAAGCGCGCAAGCTTGGCGCAACCCGCATCACCGAGGATGCCGAGGCGATGATCCGAACGGCCGGGCTCGACGTGGTGATCGAGGCGACCGGGCATCCGCGGGCGGCGATCCGGCATTGTCTCACGGTGATCGATTGCGGTGTCCATGTCATCATGGTTTCGGTGGAGGCGGATGGGGTGGCGGGCCCGCTTCTGGCACGGCGCGCGCGAGGGTTGCGTGATCTACAGCCTCGCCTACGGCGATCAGCCGGCGATCATCTGCGAGCAGGTCGATTGGGCCCGCGCCGCGGGCTTCGAGACCTATGTTATCGACGACGCCACCCGCGGCATCCAAAAGGACGCGTCGCTCTCGGCCCTGATGAGCGCGCTGGAGGACGACTCGTCGGAACTGCCTACCCGCACCGAGCGCCCGGTCGCCCGGATCGGCGAGGACGA
>JAJYAF010000219.1 GCA_021779655.1 Pseudomonadota bacterium | reverse complement strand
AGTTATGGTAATCATTCGGTTCAAATTTTCCCAATGTAAGGCGGCGGCGCCAACCAAGACACTACCTCTGATTTCCACATTCTCAGAGGGCTGATTATCTACGTGTATCTCCCAACCGGGAGGCGCCTGAATTAGGGAAGCGTAGCCGGAAGTAGTCTTGAAATCAAAACCGACGACTCTCTCTTCTGGGCCCAGCCTCACGTTTTTTATATTCACTAGAAAACTTTGAGCGTAAGCCAGCTCTGGCAGAAACAGAAGGATTGCCAGCAGAGACAAAATATGTGCGGGTATTTTTCTCATATTCAACGTCCTACTGCGTGGTAACCGTTACGTTGATGCGGCCAAGTGTGGTACTACCTGTGAGTCGACGGAACGCTTCCGGGGTTAAATCTATGATGTCTCTTGAATCGGGCCGTAAGGGATGTATGGGAGTTCCATCCGGGTTACGTGCAAATGGGCCACGGTCGTTAATTTTGACACGGATACTCGTAGTTTTCCCGTTCGGGGCCTTATAAGTAATTGTAACGCTGGAACCCAACGGAACCTTTTCAGAAGTCATCGCTCCTGCCATAGCGTTTGGGTCAAAAGGTGTGCCGCTGGCAGTCGAAGAACCAGGCAGATTGTAGTATGTTGCCTGTCCATAATATGCTGATGTACCCACGTTGGCATTTATTTCATTGGTGGGCTCTTTACTGACGATCTCCAAGTCGCCGTTTTTAGCGGCCAGAAAAACGCTCAGCCGTGTGCCGATAACGCCATGGAAGTAACAGGACAGCGGATCGTCGGACTTTGGGTTGTCTTTGTCCTGGTCGATCTGCAGCAGCGCCGTGCAATACGGGCATTTGACTGTGTATT
The DNA here is from genome assembly GCA_021779655.1 of Pseudomonadota bacterium. Next base: position 4,001 of record JAJYAF010000219.1, on the reverse strand, counting down.
TAGGTTCGGCCGCCGCAGTATCGTCATCGTCGTAGAACATCATTCCGGTCCATAAAAAACGACAAAATGCCTTTTATATCATCAGCGGGCGGCTGCGAAAGAGTAAGCGTCGCGGCGCCGGCACGACGTTGTTTGGTTGACGGGCCGGAAGGTATGCGGGGTCAGGGTGCTTGTCGGCGAAGGCGTTTGACCCGGTGCTTCTGGTAGACGGCGATTTTGCGGGCGAGGGGGAACCGCGGATCGAAGCGCAGGTGCGTGATGGAGACGAACGCCTCGCTCTGCATGGCGGCGCCGAGGTCAAGCCTACAGACAATGCCGCCCTCGTCGCCCATGTAATGGAGCGCGACGATGGCGCCATCCGGCGGAACCGGCGCTCTGGCGTTCTTGCTCGTAAGCGAGGCCCGCAGTTCCGGCGTCAGCCGGGCCGGCACTGGCAAGGCCGCCTGAAGCTGGTCCAGCAGGTCCATCGCGGCGGCCGGGTTGTCGATCATCCCGCGGCCATGACGGTGGGCTCGGCGGGGGCGTTCAACGGCTTCCAGTTCCACGGCAGCAGGCCCTCCAGTTCGTTCGCCTTGGTGCGCCCCGAGACGATGCGCTCCAGCACATCCGTCAACCACGCCATTGGCTCCACGCCGTTCAGCTTTGCGGAGGCGATCAACGTCATTGCGATCGCCCAATGGCGCGCGCCGCCGTCGCTACCCGCGAACAATGTATTCTTGCGGTTGAGAGACACCGGGTGGATCGCTCGCTCGGCTGGATCGATTGATTTCTCAAACCAACGTGCGCGTTCGCGCCATCGAACGGCAGGGCGGCGGGGGCGTCATGCAATCTCCTTTTCGGGCAGGCCGGCCTGGCGGCGGGCCGCGGTGACGGTGTTGCGCAACAGGCAGGCAATGGTCATCGGCCCCACGCCGCCGGGCACGGGCGTGATCGCGCCGGCGATACTCTGCGCCTGCTGATAGGCGACATCGCCCACCAGTTTCGCCTTGCCGCCGTTTCCGCTCACGCGGTTGATGCCGACATCGATGACGACCGCGCCCGGCTTGATCCAATCGCCCCGGACCATTTCCGGCCGGCCGATCGCCGCCACCAGAATATCGGCGCGGCGGCAGACGGCGGGCAGATCCCGCGTGCGGGAATGGGCCATCGTCACCGTGCAGTTCCGCTGCAGCAGAAGCTGGGCAACCGGCTTGCCGACCAGCAGGGAGCGGCCGATCACCACGGCGTTAAGCCCCTCCATCTCCGGCAGCACGTCCCGCAGCAGCAGCAGGCAGCCGAGCGGCGTGCACGGCACGAGTCCGGGCAGCCCGGCGACCAGCCTGCCGGCATTCACCACGTGCAGCCCGTCCACGTCCTTGTCCGGATCGATACGGGCGATCACCGCCCCGGCATCCAGATGCCCGGGCAGCGGCAGTTGCACCAGAATGCCATGCACCGCCGGATCGGCGTTCAATGCCTCGATCAGCCGCAGCAATCGTTCCTGATCCGTATCGGACGGCAGCCGGTGCTCGAAAGAGCGCATCCCCGCGAGCAGGGTCTGCTTCGCCTTGTTACGCACATAGACCTGGCTGGCCGGATCCTCCCCCACCAGCACCACGGCCAGTCCGGGCACCAGACCGTGCGCTGCCTCGAGTTCCGACACCGCCACGGCGATTTCGCCAAGCAGCCGGGCGGCATAGGCCTTGCCGTCGATGATCCGCGTGGCAAGGCCGGAACCTTTCCCGTTGCCTTCATCCCGCACGGTTGGCCCCCGGCTGCCAGAGCAGATCGGCGCTGCCGTTGCCGTTGCAATGGCGCGCCATCACGAACAGCAGGTCGGAGAGCCGGTTCAAATAAACCAGCACCAGCCGGTTCACCTTCTCATCGGGCAGGGCCAGCATGCCCACCAGCACCCGTTCCGCCCGCCGCACCACGCAGCGGGCCTGGTGCAGAAAGGCGGAAGCCGGCTGCCCGCCCGGCAGCACGAAGGAATTAAGCGGCGGGAGCGCCGCGTTCAGCCGGTCGATCTGCGCTTCCAGCCAATCCACCTGCGCCTGGGTGACGCGCAGGGCCGGTACCGCCGGCTCATCGGCGATCGGCGTTGCAAGGTCCGCGCCGATATCGAACAGATCGTTCTGCACCCGCGCCAGCACCGCCTCCTCCGGCCCGGTGACATGGAGCCGGACAAGGCCGATGACCGCGTTCGCTTCATCCACCTCGCCATAGCTGTCGACGCGCGGGGAGGATTTCGGCACCCTGGTCCCGTCCGCAAGGCTGGTTTCACCCTGATCGCCGCCGCGCGTGTAGATTTTCGTGAGCCTTACCATGCCGGCAATTCAGCCAGCCGCGCGGCCGGCTGTAAACCCCGCCGGAAGATTTACAGAACCAGGCTTCCCGCGATCGCCAGCATGACGCAGCCGATCAGCAGATCAAGCACCCGCCAGGCGGCGGGGCGCGCGAACCAGGGGCGCAACAGCCGCGCCCCGTAGCCGAACGTGAAGAAGAACAGGAACGAGCCGCTGCCAGCGCCAAACCCGAAAACGGCGTTCTGCCTTCCGTATTGCGTCGAAACCGAACCAAGCAGCACCACCGTGTCGAGATAGACATGCGGATTGAGCCAGGTGAAGCCGAGCAGGGTGAACAGCGTGCGCTTGAGCGAAACCCCTTCGCCTTCCAGCGGCGAGAGCGCCCCATGCTCCGCCATGGCGCGCAACAGGGAGCGCGAGCCGTAGAAAACCAGGAACGCGGCGCCACCATAGCGCATCGCCGGCGCGAGCATGGGCAAGTGCTTCATGGCCTGCCCGAAACCCGCCACGCCGGCGGCGATCAGGATCGCGTCGGAAGCCGCGCAAGTCAGGCAAACGGCAAAAACATGTTCCCCCCGCAACCCCTGCCGCAGCACGAAGGCATTCTGCGCGCCGATGGCCACGATCAGGCTGAGGCCGAGCAGCAGCCCCTGAAGGAACGCTTGCGCGCCGGAAAACCAGGCCAGCGGACTCACCCCTTCATGCGCGACGATGCCGAAAACGTTTCCGCCGGCACCGCCGGCTCAGACATCCTCCGCCCGTTCCACCCCCGGCACCGACTGTATGGCCTGCGCAAGCCCCGGCGAGACGTTGAAGGTTCCCGGCAGCACGATATCGAGCGGGCGTTCCAGCCCCGTTCGGGGCACCAGGATCACGCGGCCACGGCCGCGCCCCTCGTGGTCGAGCAGGTGTCTGATCCGCGGCAGCGCGTCGATCCGGTCGAGCCAGATGCGCAGTCCCGTGCCGGCTTGCGCCGCCGCGTCCTCAAGCGGCATCACTTCCTGCGCGGTGATCCGCAGGCTCTCGCCATCCATCCGCACATCCGCGGTTATCAGGAGGGCGCTGCCTTCCAGGATCATCTCCCGCGCCCTGCCCAGCACTTCGGAAAAGCATGTCACCTCGAAGGCGCCCAGCATGTCGGACAGCGTGACCCACATCATCCGGCTGCCCGTCCGGGTGATCCGTTCCTTCCGCGCGGTCACGGTTCCCGCCAGCCGGATACGCGCCCCGCCCCGTGCCCGGTCCGCGATCGCGTTGCTCGGCACCACGCCGAGCCGCTGGAGCGTTTTGGCGTACATGTCCAGCGGATGCGCGCTGATGTGAAACCCGATCGCCTCCGCCTCGTAATTCAGCCTTTCCGTCTGCGGCCAGTCGGGCACATCGGGAAGCCGCAGCGCTTCCGGCCCGCTGCCGCCGAACAAGCCTATCTGCCCGGAATCCCGTTCCTCCGCCTGGGCCTGGGCGCGCCGGACGATGGTTTCCGCGCCGGCGAAAACCTGGGAGCGATTGGGGCAGAGGGAATCGAACGCCCCGGCCTTGGCAAGAACCTCGATCTGCCCCTTGGTGAGCGCCTCGGGGCTCACCCGGGCGGCGAAATCCGCGAGATCGGCGAATTTCCGGTCCCCCCGCGCCGCCGCGATCTGCGCCATCGCCGCCGCCCCCACGCGCTTGACGGCGCCCAGCGCGTAGCGGATGGCCAGCCCGCCTTCGGCGGTT
>JAJYAF010000218.1 GCA_021779655.1 Pseudomonadota bacterium | reverse complement strand
GTGTTATAGGCCCCTCGCGCGGCTCGCGAAGCGGCCGCGCGTAAAATCGAAAAACGCGCGCGGCTCGCGAAGCGGCCGCGCGCCGGGTAATCACTCCGTCGATGCGGCGGCGTGCCGGACCACCGATTTCGCCTGGCTCACGATTTTTTCGCCCATCTCTTTTTGCTTATCCAGCACCTGGCCACGGACCTCGCGCGCTTCCGTCAGCGTGTCCGCGATCAGGAGCTTGGAGGCGTCGTTCAAGGTGGCCCACAGCTCTTCGGAAAGTTCGCGCAGCGCGGAGAAGACCTGCTCCAGCTCCTGCTGCCCCGCCTCGCCATTGGCGGGTTTCGCCGCTTCTCCCCGGCTGGAAAGCCGCTGAAACCGGTCGAAATTATAGTGCATCAGGCGCTGCATCAGCGCCATCTCGCGCGTGGCCATCGCGAGGAAGCCGTGCAGCATCCGTTCGTTCGCCCGCATCAGCCGCAATGCGCCGTGCTGCCAGAAACGCATCATCGGCTCAGGATCGAATTCCGCGCCGGACATGCCGGACCCTATCGTGCCGTTTTCATGGGCCATCGTGACCTCCTGGCTTTGGTAAAAAAATTATAGCGCGACTCGCGCCGGTCGGCTCGTTAAGATTGTTCGTTCGGCCTTAAATTATTTTATTTTTAACCAGCGCTTCATTCGCCGGAAATTTGATACAAACAGACCATAATCCGTTTCGAGGAAATCCATGACACACATCCCCATCACGCTGTTCACCGCCGCTGTCCTTGGCATTCTTTGCGTCGTCTTGTCGTTCCGGGTCTCGCTTGAGCGCACCAGAACGAAAGTCCTGCTGGGCGACGGTGCCGGCGATCCGAACACCGCCCGCCTGCAGCGGTGCATCCGCGCGCAGGGCAATTTTGTCGAATACGTGCCGCTTGCGCTGATTTTGCTGGCCGGCGTCGAGGTTTCCGGCGCATCCCGGCTCACCTGCGAGATTTATTCCATCCTGCTGATCGTCGCCCGCATCGCCCATCCCATCGGCATCGGCCAGCCGAGGCCCAATGTTGCTCGGGCGGCGGGCGCGATGCTGACCTGGCTGGTGATCCTTGGCCTCAGCATCGAGGCGCTGCTATTGCTGCCGCGCGCCTGAACGCTTATCCGTACGCCGCGATTCATGCATTGTTCGTGGCGCGGAGGCGCCCATTGCAAATGCGGCGCGGAGGCGCCCATTTCAAATGCGGCGCGGAGGCGCCCATTGCAAATACGGCGCGAAGGCGCCCATTGCAAATGCGGCGCGAAGGCGCCCATTTCAAATACGGCGCGGAGGCGCCCATATTCGCCGCATGAAAACCGCGCATAAGAAGCCGCAGCCAAAACTTACGAAGCGAAACAAGGCCCCGCAACCCGCCGCGCTGCCCACGCGCGAGGCGCTGCTGGCCTATATCGATCAGGCGGCTTCCGGCCTTGGCCTCCGCGAAATCGCGCGGGCTTTCAATGTCGCTCCGGAGCATAAAAAAACCCTGCGCGGCCTGATCCGCGGTCTTGAGGGCGAAGGCTTGCTGGAGCGCGCCGCCCGCGCCCGCTCCGTTGACGGGAGCGGGCTGGCCAGAAACGCCTTGGCCAAAAACACGCCGGGAAACAACGCGCTGCCGGAAAACGCCATGGTGCGGATCACCGGGATCGACCGCAACGGCGAGGCCCTGGCGCAGCCGGTGAACTGGCAGGGGAAAGGCCGGCCGCCGGTGATATTCATGCAGGGCGAGGCGCGCGGCCGGGCGGCGCTGGCGCCAGGCGCGCGCGTGCTCGCAAGGCTGCGCCGCATCGGCCCGGATAGATACGAAGGCAAAACCCTTAAAAGGTTTTCCGAGCAAACCGGCAGCATCATCGGCATCTTTCGGGCCGAGGGTGCCGGCGGGCGCATCGAGCCGGTTGATCGCCGGCAGCGCATGGAATGGCTGGTGCACCCCGGCGACACGCAGCAGGCCGCGAGCGGCGAGCTGGTGCGCGCCGAGCCCGTGCCGGCGCACGGTTTCGGCCCCAAGCCCGCGCGGGTTACCCAGGTGCTGGGCCAGGCGGGCGGCGCGCGTTCGGTCAGCATGATCGCCATCGCGACCCACCAGATCCCGACCGATTTCTCGGCGGCCGCGCTTGCGCAGGCCGCGCGCGCCCGGGCGACTCGTTTGGGCCGGCGCACCGATCTGCGCGACATCCCGCTGATCACCATCGATGGCGCCGACGCACGCGATTTCGACGACGCGGTTTTCGCGGAACCTCTGGCGCGGGGCGGCCACCGCCTGGTCGTCGCCATCGCCGATGTGGCGCATTACGTGAAGCCCGGCTCGGCGCTCGACGACGCCGCGCGGGAGCGGGGTAATTCCTGCTACTTCCCGGACCGCGTGGTGCCGATGCTGCCCGAGGCCCTTTCCAACGGCTGGTGCAGCCTGAAGCCGGAGGAGGATCGCGGCTGCCTGTTCGTGGACATGAGCATCGATGCCCAAGGGCGCAAAACCTCCCACCGTTTCGGACGCGGCCTGATGCGCTCTCACGCCCGCCTCACCTATGAGCAGGTTCAGGAGACCCATGAACGCGATCCAGCGAGGTTCGGCGCGCTCTACGCCGCCTTCGAGGCGCTGCTGGCGGCACGCAAGGCGCGCGGCACGCTCGATCTCGATTTGCCGGAGCGCAAGATAGAGCTTTCGGCCAGCGGCGAAGTGCTGAAGATCGCGCCGCGCCCGCGATTGAACAGCCACCGGCTGATCGAGGAATTCATGATCCTCGCCAATGTCGCGGCGGCGGAAGAGCTGGAGCGGCTGCGATATCCCTGCATGTATCGCGTCCACGCCCCGCCCAGCCCGGAGAAGCTGGACGCGCTGCGGTCTTTTCTCGGCACGCTGGATATCTCGCTGCCGCGCGGGGATACGCTGCATCCCCGCGATCTGGACAGGGTGCTGAAACAGGTGGCCGGTACAGATCAGGCGCCGCTGGTAAACGAAACAGTGCTGCGGAGCCTGTCGCAGGCGGAATACAGCCCCGAGAATATCGGGCATTTCGGTCTGGGCCTGCCGCGCTACGCGCATTTCACCTCGCCCATCCGCCGCTACGCCGATCTGCTGGTGCACCGCGCGCTGATCGGCTGCCTGAGCCTGGGAGAGGATGGCTTTGCGCCGGAGGACGCCGCGCGGTTTGCCGAAACCGCCGAACACATCACCGGGACGGAGCGGCGCGCCACGCTGGCCGAGCGCGATTCGACGGACCGCTATCTTGCGCTCTATTTGCAACACCGCATCGGAGAGTTGTTCGAAGGCCGTATTTCCGGCGTGACGAAGTTCGGCTTATTCGTCACTTTGCTTGAAAACGGGGCTAGTGGATTCGCGCCGATGGCAAGCTTGCCGGACGATTTTTGGATACTCGATGAATCGAGCCAGAGCCTTACCGGCAAACATTCCAAGTTCCGCTTTCAGCTCGCGCAGCCGGTCTCGGTGCGGCTTCGGGAAGCGCGGCCTGTCACCGGCGGGCTGATCTTTCAGGTCGTTCCGCCAGTCCTTCCGGCCAGGGGCAAGGCGCCTAAATCGGGGAAGGAACAGGCGCGACCGCGAGCTCGCCGCAGGCTCCGCGCGAAACAACGCCCTTGAATCGCGCCGCCTTCCTGATCTTCCTCTGCATCGTTCTGCCCGGCGCCTCTCAGACCGCCCGGGCGGGGGCGCCCTTCGGAACCGCCACCGCCGCCGCTGTCTGGGGAACGGCGCTCGGCTATATCGCGCCGCGCTCGCTGCAACCGCTTACCATTCCGCAAATGACGATCTGGGGCCTGGAGGGGCTGACCGCGCTGGACCCGGATCTGAACGCGACCCTCCAGTCAGGCCAGATCCGGCTCTATGGTCCGGACCGGCTGCTGATCGCCGTGCCGGCGCCGCCGACTGGCGATGCCCAGGGCTGGGGCAAGGCCGCGGCGGCGGTGGCGGCCGCGGGGTATGCCGCTTCCGCCGCCTTGCGGCAGGCGGGCACGCAGGGACTCATCAGCAATTTCTTCGACGAACTGTTCAACCATTTCGACCCCTATTCCCGTTACGAGCCGCCGGAGCAGGCCGCGCGGGAGGAGCTTATGATCACCGGCATCGCCAGCGCCGGGCTGACCCTTGGCCGGAATGGAAACCAGGTGATCATCGCCTCGGTTTCCCAGGACAGCCCGGCCTCGGAAGCGGGGCTGCGACCGGGGATGCGCGTCCTGGCGATCAATGGGCATCCGGCCTACCCATCGCGGCTCGCCGTCCTGAACGACGATCTGAACGGGCTTCTGGGATCGAAGGTGATCCTGCGCGTGGAAGATCCGCAAAGCGATTCCAGCGCCGCCGACCTGGCGCTCACCTTCGCGTTCGTGCCGCCGCAAACCGTGTTCCCGGAGCGGTTTTCTCAAGACCAGAACGTCCTCGCGCTGAAGATTTCCGCGTTCAACAAAGGCACCAGCGACCAGTTTCTGGCGGCTCTGGTGGCCGGGCTCGCCGACCCTGCCCCTGCCGGCCTGGTTATTGACCTGCGCGGCAATCGTGGCGGCATTCTGCGGCAGGCGGTGCTGACGGCGGACAGCCTGCTGCCTTCCGGAACCATTGCCATCGCCGCCGGCCGGGACCCGGATGCGGACCAGCGTCTCATGGCCGAGGGCGGGGATGTCACCGGCGGATTGCCGTTGGTCGTGCTGGTGGACGGCCAGACCGCGAGTGCCGCCGAAATCCTCGCCGCCGCGCTGGCCGACAACCGGCGGGGGGTGGTGATCGGCAGCGCCACGCTCGGCAAGGGCCTGGTTCAGGCCGTGACCGCCCTGCCCGACGGAGGCGAGCTGTTCGTGACCTGGAGCCGGGTGCTGGCGCCCCGGGGCTGGCCCTTGCAAAC
>JAJYAF010000217.1 GCA_021779655.1 Pseudomonadota bacterium | reverse complement strand
GAAGCTGCCGGCTAAGCTTTCGGCCAAAACACCAGGCGGTCTACCCAAGCTCACCGGCCCGATCGCGGAAGGTTCGAGTGCTTCGGAAGATTTTCTGCTGGAATACCTGGAGGGCAAGCCCCTGTCGGAGGTGGCATGGGGCCGGGCCGGGCGTGATCAGGTCGCGGCATTGCTGGCCTTGCACCCGCTGGGGTATAGCATTACCGCCCGCCCGGACTATATCGCGCGCGCTACAGCCGCACCGCTGGCTAGGCGCATCCTTTCGAGCTTGAGCACGGGCGCCCCTATCCAGGTCCTGGTTGGTCATGACACCAATATTGCGGAACTTGGTGGCCTGCTGGATTTGCATTGGTCGCTCGGCGGCTACCCACCGGACGACCCGCCGCCGGGCGGCGGATTGATGTTCTCGCTGCTGGTCGGTGCCGGAGGCACGAAATATGTTACGATTGTTTATCAGGTTCAAACCATGGACCAGATTCGCGACTTGACGCCGCTCGACATTTCCAATCCACCCGCCACGGTCGCGCTGCCAATCCCAGGCTGCGGGAATTCGCCTGAGCAGACAGCCTGCTCGCTGAGCGCCTTCGCCAAATTGATCGCGTTGAAAACCCCCGCAGGGTAAGGCTGCGATCGGCCCAGCCTGAGGCGTTGCAAGTCGGTTGTGAAGGCCCGCGCGCGACCAGTCAGCCCTAAGGCCAGCTGGTATTAATCCCGCCGGAGCGGCATGCGCAGGCTAAACCGGGTCTCCTTGCTGGTTGAAAAGCATTCCAGCGTTCCGCCATGAGCGAGCGCGATCTGCCGGGCGAGATAAAGCCCCAGCCCCAGCCCCTCACGCGCGGGCTCAGCTGCGCCACGCGTGAAAGGCTCAAAAATCCGCGGCATCAATTGCGGCGAAATCGGCTCGCCGCCATTGGTCACCTCCAGGCTGAACGAGCCATCCGTCGTCGCCGCGCAAAGCCGCACCGGCTTAAGCGGATCGCCATATTCAAGGGCGTTTTTCAGCAAGTTCAAGGCCAGCTGCTCAATCCGCCGAAGATCGCAAAAAACGGCCTCGGTTATCTTTAGCTCGGTTTCAATCGGGCGGCCCGGCTTCCCGCGGGACTCCAGTCCCTCGACCACTCGCCGCAAACCATCCCGCACGCCATTCGTGAGGCTGCATTCAATTGCGAACGTGCCGCCAAGCTGGCTGCGGGAGAAATCCTCCACCACGTCGATCAACTCGGCCATCCGCTGCGCGCTTGCCGCCACAATCTCCGCCCATTGCGCGGCCCGCTCGCTCATCGGCGTTCTGCGCAGCATCTCCATCCCACCCAGGATCGCCGTGAGCGGGTTGCGCAGATCGTGCCCCAGCACCGCAATGAACCGCTCCCGCAGAATCGCAGTCTCCCGCGCCTCAGCCAGATTGGCTTCCGCCACCCTCTCCCGCTCCAGCGCGCTCAGCTGAAAGCCGATCAGTTCGGCAAAGGCCTCGAACATGGCAATGGTATCGGAACAGCCGAACGCACCCGTTTCCCTGGCCGCCGCGCATAGCGTGCCGAAAAAGCTCCCGTCCGCACGCGAAATCGGGACCGAAATATAGCTTTGAAAATCGGGACGGGCGGCCCCGGCGCGAAAATACGGCGCGGTCTCCGGCCCGGGCGCATCCATTACAACGCGCTGCCCGGTACGCCGTACCGTTTCGCATAGGGTACCCTCCAAGGCCAGTTCGTCGCCGGCCCGCAGCCCACATCCGGCCTCATCGCGCACAGCCACCGCCTGCCACCGTGCCTCCGAGATCCGCGAAACCGCCACCATGCCCGCGCCGCTTACTCGGCAGACGAAATCCAGCAGAACCGGAACCGCCTTGCTCCGGGCAGTCGCGGTGAGGTCGGTTGAACGGTTCACGGACACGCGCTCGGCTCCATGCCAAGCAATAGCAAATTAACGGCCGGATGTCATCCTGACCGCCGGAGATAGCCCGTCGCAGGCGAACCCGGTATGCGCGCGGGGGGGGGCGGCCGTGCGGGAAATCAAATCCTTATCACCGGGCCGCCCCGAGACGGCAAGCCGTTTTTTTACAGCCAGATTGGCTAAACGCCAACCAAGTTTAGGTGAAAATTAAGGCAACACGGTGACGGGTCAAGCGTACCCGCACAGCCCATCCGGCGCCTTGACGGGGTTGGTATGAAGAGTCAGCCGGGGTCCGCCGCCTCGATGGTGGTCACCTCGAAACGGACCAATTCGGCGCGGCCGAAGCTGGTGGTCAAGGCCACATCGGTGGCATCGCGCCCGCGCGCCATCAGGATACGGCCGATGCGGGGCACATTGTGCCGCGCGTCGAAGGTGTACCAGCGCCCATCCAGCCAGGCATCGAACCAGCCGCTGAAATCCATGGGAAAATCCACCGGCGGCACGCCTATATCACCGAGATAACCGGTGCAGTAGCGGGCCGGGATGTTCATGCATCGGGAGAAGGCAACCGCGAGATGCGCAAAATCGCGGCATACACCCACCCCTTCCACATAGGCCTCATAGGCGGTGCGGGTCGCGCGGGCGTGCTGGTAGCCGAACCGGATGTGGTTGTGTACGAAGTCGCAAATCGCCTGGATGCGGGCCGCTGCGCCCTGGACCTTCCCGAAGAGGCTCCAGGCGGTGTCGGAAAGACGATCGGTTTCGCAATAGCGGCTTCCCAGCAGAAAGGGGAGCGTGTCGATCGGCAGGCGTTCAACCGGGACCTGCACGGTCCCCGGCGGCGGTACATCGTCGGGCAACCCGCTGTCGTGTACCAGGATGTCGTTGGTAATGCTGGACCGCCCGGCGGGCAGCACCACGCGGCTGACGGTATTGCCGAAGCCGTCCGAAAAATCCTCGCGCGCGGCCGGGGGTGTGAAGCGCAATACCTCGGGCGAAACAAGATCGGGAACCCGGCTTGGGTGCAATTGCAGCATCAGCAAAACCGGCGTGGGGACCGCGCATTGGAAGCCGAGTTCGAAACCGGCGCGGATCAGCATCAGGCGCGTCTCGGTTCGACAAGAAGGCGGGGGTGGTTTTCGAATTCGGTCGTTTCGCTTACTGTCACCTCGACCTCCATTCCAAGCGCATCTTGTGGAAATCCCGTGAACGAGCCGGAAAGCGGCACCGCCTGTTTTGGATCGCGGGCGACGGCGACACGGATCAGATCGCGGTTTCCGACGATGCCGTTGGTTGGATCAAACCCCACCCAGCCCGCGCCCGGCAGAAACACCTCGCACCAGGCATGGGTAGCGCCGCCGCCCCGGCGCTCGCGCCCGCGCTCGGGTGTATGCAGGTAGCCAGAGACGAAGCGCGCGGCCAGGCCAAGGGAGCGGACCGCCTCCATCATCAGCAAGGCGAAGTCGCGGCAACTGCCGGACCGGCGCCGCAGGGTTTCAACGGGCGTCTGGATGCCGGATTCCTCACGCCGGACATAGGCGAAATTATCGTGGACCGCGTGGGTGATGGCGGCCAGCATGTCACGCGTTGGCGTTGCCGCGCCTTGGCTGAAGGCGCGGGCCCAGCGGTCCACCTCCCGCTCCGGGTCGGGCAGGTGGCGTTCGATCCGGCGCGAGAGATCGGGAATATCATCGGCGGAATAGGCGAAAGGCCAGGTTTCGGCATAATGCTCCATCCGGAAATCAAGAGGGTTCTGCGGCGCGTGGTCCATGACGAAGCTGCTATCGAAGCTAAGCAGATTGGCGCGCCGAGAGAACCGGGCATAGCCGACGCAATTGCCGAACACGTCATGCGCCCATCGGAGGTCCGACGGCTCAGGCGTGATCACGAGCTTCCAGTCAAGCAGACGCTGGTCGAAGCTCTCACGGGGGCGCAACATCAGCCGGTGCTCGCCGAACGCCACAGGCTGGCGATATCGATAGGTAGTCACGTGGCGGACGGTTGTCATGGGCATGGCGGCTATCCGAGGGCGGCTATCCGGAGGAGGGCAACAGGTCAGGCTCGGCCTCGTGCACGTAATCGGGCACCCGAACCGCGCCGTGGCCGAAGAAGCCAACCCCCATATGACGGCTGACCTCGATCAGCCGCACCTGCACCAGATCGAGGAATTCATGCAACCCCTTCGAGAGCACCTCCTTCATGGTAATGGCGCTTAGCAGGCTGCGTAGCGTATCCAGCACTTCGGTGGCTTTGCCGCCGCGCCGCAGACCGTAGTGGCCGCACACCTCCAGCAGGAGCGATTCCGCCTGGCGCACGCAGAAACGGACACTGCGCGGAAAGGACGGATTGAGCAGCAGCAGTTCGGCCACCTGTCCGGGCGTGACCCCGCCGGAATAGATCCGGCGATAGGCATGATAGGCCGCGGCTGAGCGCAGCAGCGCGTTCCATTGGCTGACATCGATGGGGGAGCCGATATCGGCGCTATGCGGCAGCAGCAGATGGTATTTTATGTCGAGCAGGCGCGTGGTCTGGTCCGCCCGTTCGATCATCCGGCCAATCTGGTAGAAAAACCATCCCTGGTCGCGATGCAGCGTGCCTTCCACGATACCGGTATGGAGCTGGCAGGCTTCTTTTAGCCGGGTGAAGAAGCCATGGCGCTGCTCGGGCGCCAGCGCGTCCGGGATGAGCTTTGCAAGCTCGCTATGAAAAACGTTGATCTGCACCCACATTTCCGTGCTGATCAGCGGGCGCAGGGTACGGGCGTTTTCCCTGGCGGCACGCACCGCGCTCACAATGGAATTGGGATTCGAGTTGTCCAGCACATACCAGGATAGCACGGTTCCGGCCGTGGCCTCGCGGTGGCGGGCGAAGAACCGCTCGCGGTCGGCAAACAGCGAGACGATGGATTCCCAGTTCTGATTGCCCCGGCTGTCGCGCGCGAACACCTCGTGCACGTCGAGGATGCGGGCAAGATTCTCCACGCGCTCC
>JAJYAF010000216.1 GCA_021779655.1 Pseudomonadota bacterium | reverse complement strand
TGCCGGAAATGTCGCTACGGCCCATCGCCGCCGCGCTGAGCCAGGTTCTCGGGCGGAATGTGGCCTTTGCCGAGGACTGCATCGGCGAGCCGGCGGCCAGGGCGGTTGCCGCCATGGCGGATGGCGATGTGCTGGTGCTGGAAAACACCCGTTTCCACGCGGGCGAGGAGAAGAACGATCCGGAAATGGCCAAGGCGCTGGCCGCCCTTGCCGATGTCTATGTGAACGACGCGTTCTCCGCCGCGCATCGGGCGCATGCCAGCACGGAAGGCGTGGCGCATCTGCTGCCCGCCTATGCCGGCCGGCTGATGCAGGCGGAGCTTTCGGCTTTGCAGGCGGCCCTCGGCGATCCCAAGCGCCCGGTGGCCGCGATCGTGGCCGGATCGAAGGTTTCCACCAAGCTCGATCTGCTGGGCAACCTCGTGGCGAAGGTGGATGTTCTGCTGATCGGCGGAGCCATGGCCAACACCTTCCTGGCTGCCCTTGGCGCGGAGATGGGCAAATCCCTGCAAGAGCCCGAGCTGCATAAAACCGCGCTCGAAATTCTTGAGGAAGCCAAACGGAAGGGCTGCGAGATCGTCCTGCCCGCCGATCTGGTGGTGGCCGAGCGTTTCGCCCCGAACCCGCCCACCAGAATCGTGGATGCCCGCCACGTACCGGCCGGCTTCATGGCGCTCGATCTCGGGCCGAAGACCGTGGAGGCGTTCATCGCGCGGCTGCCCGGTATCAGAACGCTCATCTGGAACGGGCCCGTGGGCGCTTTCGAGACGCCGCCGTTCAATGCCGCCACCAACCGGCTTGCCGAGGCGGTGGCCGAGGCGACGCGGAATCAAGGGTTGATCTCCGTGGGCGGCGGGGGCGATACGGTTTCCGCCCTGCGCGAGGCCGGGGTGGCGGATCGCCTGAGCTATCTCTCCAGCGCCGGCGGCGCGTTCCTGGAATGGATGGAGGGCAAAACTCTCCCCGGCGTCGCGGCGCTGGGTTAGCCCGGCCCAGAGGGATTTCAGAGAGGATTTGCCTAAACGCGCGGATGGCTACCCCAGGGCGGTTACCCCAGGGCGGTTATCCCAGGATAGTCACACCTCTTCTTCCAGCAGGCTGTCCGAGGCCAGCCTGTCCAGCAGATCGCGGAAATGCCGGCAGGAATTTCCCGCCACGAGTTTCGCGTCATGCATCGCGGCCTCGGCCTGGTGCAGCAATTCGCTGGCGGTGAGATCCTCGCCCGGGGCGCAGACGGCCACGCCGATGCTCATGGTAAGCGTGAAGGCCCGCCCCCCCGCCCGGAACGGCGCGGCGAGCAGGGCGATGATTTTCGCCGCCACCTCCCGCGAATCCCTGGCGGCGGCCAGGTTTTCCGCCAGCAGCATGAAATCGTCCCCTTCGAAGCGGGCCAGCGTGTCCTGCGCGCGGAAGGCGGATTTCAACCGTTCCGCGACCTGCCGCAGTATGGTATCCGCGCCGGCCTTGCCGAGTGCCTCGTTAACCGCGTGAAACCCGTCGAGGTCGAGATGCAGCACCGCGAAGGCGCGTCCGCCGCCCCGGCGCAGCCGCGCCCGCGCCATGTCCAGCCGGCTTTTGAACAGGATACGGTCGGCAAGGCCGGTCAGCGGGTCGCGGTTGCCGCGCAGGATCAGCACGCCCTCGAATTGCCGGCGCAGGATGGCGTATTGCATGCTGCGCTTCAGCAGATGCCCGTCCATGCCGGCTTTGCAGAGATAATCCTCGGCCCCGGCCCCCAAAGCGTTGCGGGCCAGGGCATTGCGGGCCAGGGTATTTCGGGCGAGGGTATTTCGGGCGAGGGCATTGCGGGCGATCCGCTCCTCCCGCTGGCTGGTCAGCAATACCACGGGCAGATCGGGCGCGTGGCGGCGCAGGGTTTCCATAACGGCAAGCGGTCCGGGTGCCGCCTTGGCAACCTCCGGATCCGCCGGGTCGCTGTCGAGCAGCGCGATGTCGAACTGCTGGCTGGCGCATGCGGCAAGCGCATCGTCCAGCCGCGGCGCGACGCACAGGGAATAGCCGGAAGCCATGCCCTCCAGCAGCGCTTCGCTAACCAGACGCTCCCCGGCCGGGCAGGCGCCGAGAAGCAGGATGCGAAGCCGGTCGCTGCTGGAGGTAATGCGCACGGGAATTTTTCCTCAATGGCCGGCTTTTCAGGCGGTAACGAGCATATGGCAGAGAGATTAAAAATCCGTTAGCGCCACCCGCGCCGGAGTGCCCCGGCAATCCGGCGCAAATCCGTGCCCAAACTGGGGCTGTTATTTGCAACTTCCGGTCGCTGGACTGCTCCCCCGCCGTTAACTTATTGTTAACCGATGCTCCTGATAATCGCCGCCATGATCATCGGTTCCACGCTAACGGCCTTCTCGCTGCCGGCCACCGGCCCCGCTTCCCCGTTTTCCGGCCTGTCCGGCCTCCGGCTCACCCCGCAAAAACCCCCGTCGGACACGCCTTTTTCAGCCCCGGCCCTGCCTTCCCCCAGCGTGGAACCGGGCAAGCCCGCGCAACGCGGCTCGCTGCTCAACCTGTCGGTCTAGATAAGTAGATCAATAGCTTATACCGGTCAGCCTTAAGGCTTACCGGCCGCGCGCCAAAACCAGAAGCGTGCCGGCCCGGCCGTGAAGCCGGGCCTTCGCGCCTCACGCGAAATAACTGTCGTCCAGCAGCATATCCTCGAAAAACGCGCCGTAGCCGCCATCGGGGTGGCGGATATGGATTTCCAGCACCCAGAGCAGCGGCGCCGGCTTGAACGTGATATCGGCCATCGGTCCGTCATAGATCGCCGCATGGGGAAAATCCGAAATGCGGTGGCCGGAGAGGTCCATGTTCAGCTCCCAGCCCATTGCTTTCGCCTCGTCCTGCGCGAAGGCATAGAGTTCCTTGCCGCTCATGCCCGTGCTTTCCCATTTTTTCCGCACGGTGTGAAACAGCTTGCGGGCATCGGCCGCGCATCTTTCCATATCCGGAACGTTTCCGAACGTGAAGGTGTCGCCCCCATCGCCTTCCCAGTCCTCGAAAACCGGGCCGATATCGATGAGCATGATATCGTCCTCTTTCAGCACGACGCCCGGATCGGAGGCCTCGCCGAAGGTTTTCAGCGTATTGCTGCCGAAACGGACATAGACATCGTGCCAGCCGCGAATCATGTTGTTGGCGGCGAGCAGTTCCTTTGCTTTTTCAACCGCGTCTTCCTCCACCATGCCGGGCCGGCACAAGGCGTGTATCTGGTGGATGACGCCGCGCGTCCTCGCCCGCATCGCCAGCATCTGTTCCTTGATGAAATTCGGGCCGACGCCTTCATAGGCGGCTTGATTGTCCTCGATTATGGCACTCATGGCGTTGTTCTCCTGTTTGTTGGGAAGGGCCGGATCGGATCGGGGGTAACGCGCAGGCCCGAAAGCGACCGGGTAAGGATGATCTGGCAGGCCAGACGGTGGTTGGGAGGCGCGGGATTTTCCTCCCGCTGGCTGAGGTATTGCAGCAGCCGCGCCTCGGACGCGCCCGGCGGGTTCAGGCGGGCGAACGTCCCCGCCTCCACGACCACGCGGCACGCCCCGCAAATCCCCCTGCCTTTGCAGACGGTCTGGATTTCCTTGCCCGCCCGCTGCATGGCGGAGAGAACGGTCTCCCCCGGCTCGGCGAGGACTTCCGCCCCGCCGGCCAGGAAGGAGATCGGCGGTCCCTCAGACATCCCGCGCCGGTTCCAGGAAGCCGCGGCCGGCGACCGGCAGCTTCCGGTCCTGCCAGGCGATCCAGATGCCGCCGATGATGAAGTACATGGCGAACAGATAGGGGAAATAGCGCACCGGGGCCGGCGGCACCGGATAGACGCTGCCGATGGTGGGAACCATCAGCAAAACCAGCGAACTCACGCAGATGATGACATGACCCGGCTTCAACTGGCCCAGCGATTTCACGTAAAGCGGCGCCGCGACGGTGACGAGCAGATAGGCGACGATGAATCCGAAGGCCGCGAGCGTCCCGGCATCGTTGAACATATCCCCCACCGCCATGCCTTTGAGAAGACCCAGCGCCACCAGCCCGAAGGAGAGCGCGCCCATGACGAAGACGGCGATATGGGGGGTTTCGTTCAGCCTGTGCGCATCCGCCGTGAACCTGTGAAACAATCCCTGCTGGCCCATGATATAGATGATCCGGGCACCGGCGTTGAGGCAGGAGAGGTTGAGCGCGAAAAAGCTCAGCATGGCGCAGGCCGAAAGCGGCGCCGCCAGCCAGGGCATGTGCACCAGCGCGGCGATGGTGTTGAGCGGCGCGGAAAGCTGATCCAGCGAAGGCTTGCTGCCATGTGTGGCGAGTATCTCGACATAGGTGACGAAGACAAAAAACACGCCGGCGACGATCAGGCTGACAATCACCGACCACGGGATCGATTTCAGCGGGTTGCGCGCCTCCGCTCCGAATGCCGTGGCCGATTCGAACCCGACCAGCGAAAACACCGCCACGACCACGCCAAGTCCAAGGCTGCTCAGCGAAAGGCCGGATGGCGCGAATTGCACCTTGTCCACCGCGAAGCCATGGAACCCGAGCGCCACGAGGCAGAGCAGCGTGATGAGGGCCATGGAAGCGGCCTCCAGAACCAGCATCACCTTCGCGGAAAGCTGGACGTTTTTCCAGGCGCAGAACCCGGACACGGCGATACAGCCGACGAACAGGACCATCGCCGGGCAATTTATCCCCACCATTGAAAGCAGGGTCTGCGCGAAGGTGGTGAAGCCGGTGAGTCCGGCATCGGAGATGCCGAGATACGCCCAGATCAGCGCCCACCCGCCCAGCCCGCCCACGACATTGCCGAGGCCCTTGCAGATATACTGGTACATCGAGCCGGAGCCGGCGCTGCGGGAGGCGAACTGGTTGAGGTTGAAC
>JAJYAF010000215.1 GCA_021779655.1 Pseudomonadota bacterium | reverse complement strand
CACTGGCCGTTCCAGGTACGCTGATCGCGGCGGCAACCGTCAGCCTGGCGGTACGGGCGATGCTTGGCTGGCCGATGGCTCCGGCCGTGATGTTCGGCATCCTTATTGCCGCGACAGACCCGGTCGCCGTGATTGCGATGTTCAAGGATAACGGCATCGGTGGACGGCTGCGTCTGCTGGTTGAAAGTGAAAGCCTGTTCAACGACGGGGCCGCGGCGGTGTTGTTCGCGCTCGCGCTGCTTTGGGTACAATCCGGGGGCGCGGGGATCACACCGTGGCGCGCCGCCGAAACTTTTCTGCTGACGGTGGGCGGCGGAATTCTGACAGGCGCGTTATGCGCGGGGCTGGCCTTGGGCGTGGCCGGGCGTACCGATGATCACCTGCTCGTGAGTACCATCACGACCATCACCGCCTATGGCACGTTTCAGCTTGCTCAGCATTTGCAGTGTTCCGGCGTGCTTGCGATCATCACGGCCGGGCTTCTGATCGGCAATATCGGCGTGCTGGCGGATGAGGCTCGCGGCCGGCTGACAACCCAGGGCCGGGAATTCATCCTGGCGCTGTGGGAGTTCATCGCTTTCCTCGTCAATTCGGTTATCTTCCTGCTGATCGGCATTGCCGTGGCACGCATCCATTTCAGCGACCTAGGCTCGACGGCGATGCTCGCGGTGGTTCTGGCGGTGCTGCTCGCCCGCGCCGTGTCGGTTTACCCGCTTTGCGTGCTGTTCAAACCGAGCGGGCGCCGAATAACGCTTGCCGAACAGCATGCCCTATGGTGGGGCGGCCTGCGCGGAGCGCTGGCGATGGCGCTGGCCTTGGCGTTGCCGGATTCATTTCCCTTCAAAAACCCGATTCTGATCGCAACCTTCGGGATGGTGGCGTTTTCCGTGATTATCCAAGGCGTAACGATGCCATTATTGCTCCGCTGGCTTGGTTTTAGCCCAGGGAAGGCCAAAGCCTAGCGCGATTGGTTCAGGCCGACGCGATCATGCATCAAACCTGAACCGTAAATCGCCCGCTCGAATATTGATTTTAGAGCGCCTCGATAATCGTCACGTTGGCGAGGCCGCCGCCCTCGCACATCGTCTGCAAGCCCCAGCGCTTGCCCCTCGCCCGCAGCGCATGCACCAGCGTGGCCATCAATTTGGCGCCCGTGGCGCCCAGCGGGTGCCCCAGCGCGATCGCGCCGCCGTTCACGTTCAAACGGTCCGGATCGGCCTTGGTGTGTTGAAGCCAGGCCAGGGGAACCGGGGCGAACGCCTCGTTCACCTCGAACAGGTCGATATCGTTCACCTTCAGTCCGGCCTTCCGCAAGGCTTTGTCGGTAGCGTGGAGCGGCTCCTCCAGCATGATCACCGGATCGCCCGCCGTTACGGTCAGGTTGTGGATGCGCGCCAGCGGGGTGAGGTTATGGACGGCCAGCGCTTTGTCCGATACCACCAGCACGGCGGACGAACCGTCGGTAATCTGGCTGGAGGAGCCGGCTGAGATTACCCCGTCCGGAGAAAGCAGCTTCAACCCGGCGATGCCCTCCAGCGTGGCGTCGAACCGGATACCCTCATCCACCTCGTGCACGGTTTCCTCGCCCGAGGGGAGTTTTACCCGCATCGGCACAATCTCGGCCCGGAACGCGCCAGACTGGGTCGCGGCAATCGCTCTCTTATGGCTTTGCAGCGAGTAGCGGTCCAGCATCTCGCGCGTGAATCCCCATTTTTTCGCGATCATCTCGGCGCCGACGAACTGGCTGAATCGCTGCACCTTGTAGCGTTCGTGAATGGTCGGGCTCAGCTGGTCGAATCCCTGGTCGCTCAAATGCGCGAGCCCCATCGGCACGCGGCTCATCGATTCCACGCCCATCGCCAGCACCACGTCCTGCGTGCCCGAGAGCACCGCCTGCGCCGCGAAATGGATCGCCTGCTGCGAGGAGCCACATTGCCTGTCGATGGAGACCGCCGGCACCGTATCGGGCAGATCGGACGCCAGCACCACGTGCCGGCCAATATGCGATGCCTGCTCGCCAGCCTGCGTCACGCAGCCGCAGATCACATCCTCGATCACCGCCGGGTCGATGCCGGTATGGGCCAGCACGGCGTTCACCGAGGCCGCGCCGAGATCCGCCGGATGTACCCCGGCCAACCGGCCGTTCCGCCGCCCGCCGGCGGTGCGCAATGCCGCCACTATATATGCTTCAGCCATCGGCAACCTCCTGAATCCGCGCCCAAACCGCAGGATATCTCCGCAATTCACGATTTTACCCGGGAGCAACCTCACCGTCCAGTACGTAACGCCAGCATCAGGCCAGCGCATCAGACCAGCGCATCAGACCAGCGCATCAAGGGCGGGCATCAGGGGGGCATTGCCAAACAATTCTGGCCAAGCCGCTCGATTTGACATAAGATCGCCCGCCAAAGGCCAAAATTTCCATGATTCTTGACCGATTTTTCAACATGCTGGCCGGCGAGATCGACCAGGCGGTTATCCTGCCCGTCCTCTATCATTTCGGCTGGATGGAATGGGCCGAGCTTTCCTTCGACTGGGCGCTCGTCTGCGTGTATGGCGCCTTCGCCGTTGTTGTTACCTATGCGGTGTGCTGGCCGCTCGAACATTTCCTGCCGGTGGAGCGCTGGGCCGACCGCAAGGCGGTGGGCGTGGACATGTTCTATACAATTCTCTCGCGCGTCGGCATTCTTCCGGTGGTCAATTTCCTGGTCTTCTACCAGTTGCAGGTCTGGTTCAGCGGCCTGCTCGTGGATCACGGCTTCATCCCGCCCACGCTGGAGACGCTCATCCCTCCCTTGCTGGGCCACCCGCTGCTCACCTTTTTCCTCTATGCGCTCCTGCTCGACTGTGCCGATTACTGGCGCCACCGGCTCAGCCACAACTTCCGATCCTGGTACGCGCTGCATGCCCTGCACCACGCCCAGCGGCAGATGAGCTTCTGGTCCGACGACCGCAACCACCTGCTGGATGACGCGGTGGGCTTTATCTGGTTCACCGTCATCGGCCTGCTAATCGGCATTCCGCCTCTGCAATTCCCCTTGCTCATCCTGCTGCTGCGCTTCCTGGAAAGCCTGAGCCACGCCAATGTAAAACTCTCCTTCGGCGCGCTGGGGGAGCGGCTGCTGGTAAGCCCGCGCTTCCATCGCCTGCATCATGGCCTGCACGCGGCGGGTCGCGTTTCCTGCAATTTCGGCGCGGTGTTTCCCTATTGGGACATGATCTTCCGTACCGCCGATTTTTCCGCCCGCTGGCCTGCCACCGGCGATGCCCATGCCCCGGAGGCGATGGCGAGCGGCGGCTATCTCACCCAGCAATGGGCGGGGCTTAAGCATTTTTCCGCGGCCCTTGGCAGAAAGCTGCCGAATTAATACAAGCCACCTATGAGCAGAAATGGAAAACAACCGCATAAAAGCGTGAAAAAAGTCGTCCTCGCCTATTCCGGCGGGCTCGATACCTCCGTGATTTTGAAATGGTTGCAGAACCATTACGCATGCGAGGTCGTCACCTTCACCGCCGATCTCGGCCAGGGGGAGGAGCTCGAACCCGCCCGGAAGAAGGCCGAAATGCTGGGCGTCAAACAAATTTTTCTTGAGGATTTGCGTGAGACCTTCGTGCGGGATTTCGTCTTTCCGATGTTCCGCGCCAATGCCCTGTATGAAGGGCAATACCTGCTCGGCACCGCCATCGCCCGGCCGCTCATCGCCCAGCGCCAGATCGAGATTGCCGAGGCCGTGGGTGCCGACGCCGTTGCCCACGGCGCCACCGGCAAAGGCAACGACCAGGTCCGCTTCGAGCTCGGCTATTACGCGCTAAATCCCGATATCCGGGTCATTGCCCCGTGGCGCGAGTGGGATCTCACGTCGCGCACCAGGCTTCTTGAATATGCCGAGCAGAACCAGATCCCCATCACGCGGGACAAGCGCGGCGAGGCGCCTTTCTCGGTGGATGCCAACCTGCTGCATTCTTCCTCGGAAGGCAAAGTGCTGGAAGACCCGGCGCAACCGCCCGATGAGATGGTTTATCAGCGCACCATCGCCCCGGAAGCCGCGCCCGATGCCCCTACCCTTCTTACGGTCGAATTCGAGAAGGGCGACGCGGTTGGCCTTGATG
The DNA here is from genome assembly GCA_021779655.1 of Pseudomonadota bacterium. The sequence continues at coordinate 783 of JAJYAF010000215.1, read as the reverse complement.
GCGAAAAACTCTCGCCCGCCACGCTTCTCACCCGGTTGAACGATTATGGCAGGGCCAACGGTATCGGCCGGCTCGACCTCGTGGAAAACCGTTTCGTCGGCATGAAGTCGCGCGGCGTCTATGAAACGCCCGGCGGGACCATTCTGCTTGCCGCGCATCGCGGTATCGAGTCCATCACGCTCGACCGCGAGGCCGCGCATCTGAAAGACAGCCTCATGCCGCGCTATGCGGAGCTGATCTATAACGGCTTCTGGTTCTCGCCGGAGCGGCGGATGCTCCAAGCCCTGATCGACACCTCCCAGGCTTCCGTTACCGGCAGTGTCCGGCTGAAGCTGTATAAGGGAAATGTTACCGTCATCGGCAGGGAGAGCCCGAACTCGCTCTATTCGGCGCGGATGGTCACGTTCGAGGACGATGAAGGAGCCTATAACCAGCAGGACGCCGCCGGTTTCATCAAGCTGAACGCGCTCCGCCTGCGCCTGGGCGCTGCGCTCGGCCGCCGCGGCGGCGGGCTTTGAACGGACGATCCTGAAAACGGCAGCGCGGCAAGGCCCGGCAAGGCGGGAGCCAGTGCCATCGGGAGCCTGCGATGCGTTTCTGGACCGGATGATCGAAACGCTTCATCAAGGCATGAAGCCGCGCATTTGCCTGTCAAACCAGGGGTGTTCGGTGAATGCTGTATATGGCCTTCCGGTAAAGCCATGCCAGCGGGTCGAGGTGGAGAGGGATGAGTCAGTCCGACCGTAGCGCCACGCTTGTCGCCATCGCGAAAAACGAAGATCG
>JAJYAF010000214.1 GCA_021779655.1 Pseudomonadota bacterium | reverse complement strand
AACGCGGTGGCGGATGCCGCGACGCTGGCAGGGCTGGTGGTCACGATGATCGCGATCGACTGGAAGCTCAGCCTGATCGCCGCTTGCCTGTACCCGCTGGCCGGGATTCCCGTGCAGCGCATCGGCAAGCGCATGCGCCGCGCCTCCGGCGGCATGCAGGAGACGATGGGCCGGGCGGCGGCGATGCTCAACGAAAGCTTCGCCCAGGCCCGCACCGTGCGCGCCTATGGACTGGAAGCGCATGAGAAAGCCCGCGCGGCGGAGACGTTCGAACGTCTGTACCACGCGCTGATCCGGATGACGCGGGTGCGCGCCGCGCTGGACCCGATGCTGGAAGTGCTGGGTGGCGTCGCGGTGGCGATGGTGATCGGCTTCGAGGGCTGGCGCAACGCGATCGGCGGCGCGGGCGTTGGCAATTTCATGGGTTTCGTTTCGGCGCTGCTGCTGGCCTCCCGCCCGTTGCGGGCGCTGGGGACGATGAATTCCGCCATCCAGGAAGGCCTTGCCGGTCTTTCCCGCGTGTTCGACGTGATCGACGAGCCGGCGGCGATCGCCGACACGCCGGCGGCCGTGCCGCTGCCTGAGGGGCTTGGCGAGGTGGCGTTTTCCGCCGTGCGTTTCGCTTATCCGGATGGCCGGCCGGGTCTTGCGGGACTTTCCTTCGTCGCCCGGCCGGGGACGATGCTGGCGCTGGTCGGCGCCTCCGGCGGCGGCAAATCCACCGCGCTCGCGCTGATTCCCAGGCTCTATATGCCAAGCGGGGGAGAAATCCGGATCGATGGCATGGACATCCAGCATGTCACGCTGGCCAGCCTGCGCGCCGCCATCGCCTATGTCGGGCAGGATGCGCTACTGTTCGACGATACGATCGCGGCGAATATCGCGCTCGGCAATCCCGGCGCGACCCGGGCCGGGATCGAAGCCGCGGCGACTGCCGCCGCTGCCGCGGAATTCATCGCTGAAATGCCCGGGAAATATGAGACCAGGGTCGGCGTGAACGGGCAGCGGCTTTCCGGCGGGCAGCGCCAGCGCGTTGCTCTGGCGCGGGCGATCCTGCGCAACCCGCGCATCCTGCTGCTCGACGAGGCGACGAGCGCGCTGGATACGGAAAGCGAGGCCGCCGTGCAGGCCGCGCTGACAGCATTGCGGCGCGGCCGGACCACCATAGTCGTCGCCCACCGGCTTTCCACGGTGCGGGATGCGGATTGGATCGTGGTGATGCAGGAAGGACGCGCGGTTGAATCCGGCACCCACAGCCAGTTCCTCGCGGCGGACGGCGCGTTTGCCAGGCTGGTGCGGGCGCAGACCCTGGATTGAGGGTCACGGGTTGTATCGGGGCCGCTCATGCCGCGCGAGCGGCCGAGCGGCCCGCCGGCGACACAATATCACAACACAATATCATGGGTCGCTATAGCCTGACCGGCGATTCTGCGTCTAATATGCGCGGCATGGGTAAAAAAGCGAAACCGGCCAAGGAAACGGTCGCCGGGATGTATGAAAAAACGCTATACGACCTGCAGGTTGAGCTGGTGAAATTGCAGCGCCACGTGATTGCGCGGGGTGAGAAAATCCTGGTTATTCTGGAAGGCCGCGACGGGGCCGGCAAGGACGGCGCGATCAAGCGCATTGTCGAGCATTTGAGCCCGCGCGATATCCGCGTGGTTGCCCTGCCCAAGCCTTCGGACCGGGAAAAGAGCGAATGGTATTTTCAGCGCTATGTTGAGCACCTGCCGGCGGCCGGGGAGATCGTGCTGTTCAACCGTAGCTGGTACAACCGCGCCGGCGTTGAGAAAGTGATGGGATTTTGCACCGAAACGGAGTACGACAGCTTTCTCCGCGCGGTCCCTGTCTTCGAGCAGATGCTAGGCGATGCCGAAATCCACATCCTCAAATACTATCTCGATATCGACCGGAAGGAACAGAAAAAACGCCTCGAGGCGCGCCGTACCGATCCGCTGAAACAATGGAAGCTCAGTCCGATCGACGCCGCCGCCCTCAAGCATTGGGACGATTATACGGAAGCCCGCAATGCCATGCTGCGGATGACCGACAGCGCCAGCGCGCCGTGGAGCGTGGTGCGCGCCAACGACAAAAAGGCGGCGCGGCTTGCCATTATCAGCGATCTGATCACGCGCGTCGACTACCGCGAAGCCAAAAAGCTGGAGGCTCGCTATAGCGAGATAATCGCGCGCTTCGATGAAACCTGTTTCACGAGCCAAATGCTCGCGTCATGACCGGGTTTGTTTTCAACGAGGAGGGGCTGATCCCCGTGATAGCGCAGCAGCACGATACAGGCGAGGTGCTGATGCTGGCCTGGATGAATCAGGAAGCGATCGATGAGACGCTACGGACTGGACGTGTATGCTATTATTCACGCAGCCGGAAGAAGTTGTGGCGCAAGGGAGAAAGCTCCGGGCAGACGCAAAACCTGGTTGCGCTGCGGCTGGATTGCGATGGCGATACGATCCTGTTGCTGGTCGATCAACAGGGGGTTGCCTGTCATACCGGAAGGCGCAACTGCTTTTTCAACGCGCTGCGCGAAGGCAGGTGGGTGGAGATTGCCGCGCCGGAGGTTGATCCTGAAAAACTCTATGGTGGTTAGAAGCGCTTTCAGCGGCTGGAATTCCGGTTTCCCGGCCGAATCGCCGGCTTTTCATTCGGATGAAACTTGAATACGCAACGCCGAATGAAACGCAGCCCGTTCATCGCCCCTGCGTCAACGAAATTCAAGGAGACCTGCGTGAGCAGTTTCAACTACGCCATCGAGGCCGAACCCGATGTCGCGATCCGCGCGGAAGCATGCAGATCGCGCGAGGAACTCATGCTATGCGCGGGTGCGCATATCGAAACAATTCTGGCCCGGCTGCCGGCCGCGAGGGCCGTATTCCCATGACGGATTCAGGGTTGGACGAAACCCATCTGCGAAGCTGGATCAACCGGGCAGAGACGGTCGAGGATGGGGTGTCCTGCCGCCTGGTGAGGGAGTTCACGGCGACGCTGGATACAAGCGATGATCTGCCCCGGCCAGGGGACGAGGCACCGCTTGGGATCCATTGGTGTCTAAGCCCGCCAACGGTGAAGGCCTCCCGCATCGGGCCGGATGGCCACCCGGCGCGCGGCGGCTTTCTGCCGCCGGTGCCGCTGCCGCGCCGCATGTGGGCCGGAAGCGCGTTACAGTTCCACGACCGGTTGCTGGTGGGCGACGATGTGCGCCGTCATTCCGTTATTCAGGATGTCGCCATCAAGCATGGGCGCAGCGGCATTCTCTGCTTCGTCACGGTGCTGCACGCGCTTTCCACGGCGCGCGGCCCGGCGATCACCGAGCGGCATGACATCGTCTATCGCGCGCTCGGCGGTCCGGCCGCGCCAAAACCTGATCCCGCATTGCTTCCCAAGCCGGAGCGGATGCGCGAAATGCGGGCGGACCCGGTGTTGTTGTTTCGCTATTCGGCGGTCACGTTCAACGGCCACCGCATCCATTACGACAGAGGCTACGCTACCGGGGAAGAGGGATATCCCGGCCTCGTCGTGCATGGCCCGCTGCAGGCCACGCTGCTGCTGCAATTCGCGGCGGAAATCCTCGGCTGCGCGCCATCGCGCTTTACCTTCCGCGGCTTGCAGCCGCTATTCGATTTCGAAGCCTTCCGCCTGTGCGCGCGCCGCGCCGAAACGGGGCTGCATCTCTGGATTGACACGGCCGACGGAAAACAAACCATGGAGGCAGAGGCGCGTTGACCATGTGGAACGCCATAACACCGCTCTTCGTGCCGGGGGACAGGCCGGAGCGCTATGCCAAGGCCGCCGCTTCCGGCGCGGATGCGATCATCATTGATCTCGAGGATGCCGTTTCGCCGGACAACAAGATCGCGGCGCGGGAAGCGCTGGCCCGCTCCGGCGCGCTGCCTTCCGGCATTGATATTTATGTGCGGGTGAATGCGGTTGGCACACCCTGGCATGCGGAAGATATCGCCGCCATGGCGAAGCTGCCGGTTGCCGGCATCGTCGTGGCCAAATCCGAATCGCCGCCGGCCATCGAGCAGGCTTCGAAAGACGCGCAGGGCAAGCCGATCATCGCGTTGCTGGAGAGCGCCCTGGGCCTGGCGATGGCACGGCAGATCGCCGCCTGTGGCTGCGTGCCGCGTCTGGCTTTCGGCAGCATCGATTACTGCGCCGATCTCGGCGCCGCGCATTTGCGGGAAACGCTGCTTTCGGCCCGCAGCGAGATCGTGCTGGCCTCGCGCCTCGCGGCGCTGGCGCCGCCGCTTGATGGGGTTACCCCCTCGCTCGACGATGCCGCCTTGCTGGAAGACGATGCCCGCTATGCCATGAACCTTGGCTTCGGCGGCAAGCTCTGCATTCATCCGCGCCAGATCGTCCCGGTACGGCAAGGGTTTGCGCCAACGGCGGAAGAACTGGCCTGGGCCGAAGCAATCGTCGCCACCGAAGGGCAGGGCGCGGTCCGTGTGGAGGGTGCCATGGTCGATGCTCCCGTACGCGCCCGCGCCCGCCAGATCCTGCAACGGGCCGGACACCAACAGCTTGCCGCGGGAAAAAACGCGCCCGAAGACACGCGCCAGGAGAAACGCCATGACCATAACCGATAAGTTATCCAGCTTCGCCGCCAGCCTTGAGCTTCAGGATCTGCCGCCCGCCGTGCGGGAGAGAGCCAAATATCTCATGCTCGATTGCATCGGCAACATGATCTGCGCCCGACATGATTCGGAGAGTACCCCGGCACTGATCGCCGCCGTGCGGGCCATGGGGATGGCGCAGGGCAACGCGCATGTCTTTGCCGATACGGATGGATATTCTCCCGCCGGCGCCACGCTCATCAACGGCGCGCTGGCGCATTCGCTCGATTTCGACGACACGCATGCCGCCGCCATCCTGCAC
>JAJYAF010000213.1 GCA_021779655.1 Pseudomonadota bacterium | reverse complement strand
CGCAGCTTCTCGAAATCGTCGGCATCCACCGGATACAGTCCGCACCAGACCACGGGGATCGAGGGTTTGAATCCCGGCAGGGGCTCCGCCGCCGGGTGGCGGTCATCGGTGATGGTATCGCCCACCTTGCAGTCGGCAACGGTTTTGATGGCGGCGGTGATATAGCCCATCTCGCCCGGCCCCAATTCCTCCATCGGGCGCATTTTCGGCGTGAACACGCCAAGCTGCTCCACCGGGTGCACCGCCCCGGTCGCCATCATGCGGATACGCTGGCCGCGCCGCAACACACCGTTCTTCACGCGCACCAGAATGACAACGCCGAGATACTGATCATACCAGCTATCAATCAGCAGCGCCGAGAGCGGCGCGGCGACATCCCCCTTGGGCGCCGGCAGACGGGTGACGAGCGCCTCCAGCACCCCCTCGATATTCAGCCCCGTCTTGGCGGAAATTTCCACCGCGTCGGAAGCGTCGATGCCGATCACATCCTCGATCTGCTGCTTCACTCTCGGCACGTCCGCCGCCGGCAGATCGATCTTGTTCAAAACCGGGACGATTTCGTGGTTGGCCTCGATCGCCTGATACACGTTGGCGAGTGTTTGCGCCTCCACGCCCTGGCTTGCGTCCACCACCAGCAGCGAGCCTTCGCAGGCGGCAAGGCTGCGGCTGACCTCATAGGCGAAATCCACATGGCCAGGCGTGTCCATCAGGTTCAGGATATAGGTTTTGCCGTCCCGGGCGGGGTAGGAAAGGCGCACGGTTTGCGCCTTGATGGTGATGCCACGCTCTTTTTCGATGTCCATCGAGTCCAGCACCTGGTCGGTCATCTCGCGGGCGCTCAAGCCGCCGCAGACCTGGATCAGCCGGTCGGCCAGGGTGGATTTGCCATGGTCGATATGGGCGATGATGGAAAAATTGCGGATCTGTTCCAGCTTCGTCTCAGGCATAAGGCATCATACCGCAATCGGGCGCCAAGCGGAACAGCCGCAAGGCGGCGGCGGCCCAACGCCGTCCCTGTGCACGACCTTAAAGCCTCCCGCCGGTTCTCACGCCGGGTTCCGCGGCTTCTCCGCGGTCAGCTTCGCGTCCACGCGATTGCGCAAATCCTCGAGCGTGATCTCGGAGACCGGGTCTATGGCTTCCACCATGGTAAGCAGTGTGTCGCACACACCGCGCAGCGCTCTCAAGAACGCCTCGCCGGCCTGATTGCCGGACAACACGTGATGGACCTTGGCCGCATGCTCGGCATGGCCGGCGGCTTCAAGGTCCCGGGCGAGTTTCCGCGCATGTTCGCGAGCGTCTTCGGTCATCCCAGTTCTCCGGATGCAGGGCGCCGGGGCGGCAGGCGTCCTTCCGGCCGCCTGTCTAGCATAAGGGGTGTCTGGCTCCGGCTCATAAAACCACATTACCCTCTTGTCGCCTTCGGCGGCAGGGCCAAAGCAAGGGAAAGTTCTTTCAGCCGGCGAGGATCGACCGGCGCGGGCGCGCCCAACATCAAATCCTCGCCCTGCTGGTTCAGCGGGAAGGCGATGACCTCGCGAATATTGGGTTCATCGGCCAGAAGCATGACAATCCGGTCGATCCCCGGCGCGGCGCCGCCATGCGGGGGGGCGCCATAGCGGAAAGCGTTCAGCATGCCGCCGAACCGGGCTTCCACCTCCCCCGCGCTGTATCCCGCTATTTCGAAGGCGCGGAGCATGATGTCCGGCCGGTGGTTGCGGATGGCGCCGGAGGAAAGCTCGATACCGTTGCAGACGATATCGTATTGGTAAGCTTTGATGATAAGCGGGTCTTGCGTGTTCAGCGCCTCCAAGCCGCCTTGCGGCATGGAAAAGGGGTTGTGGCTGAAGGTGATCTGCCTGGTTTCCTCGTCCAGCTCGTACATCGGAAAATCGACGATCCAGCAGAATTCGAACGTATCCTGCGCGATGAGATTAAGATCCGCGCCAAGCCGGGCGCGTACCGCGCCGGCAAATTTCGGAGCGTCTTCGGACTTTCCTGCCGCGAAAAACACGCTATCCCCGGTCTCAAGACCGCAGGTGGCGCGAATGGCCTCGGCCCGGCCGGGGTCGAGATTTCTGGCGATTGGCCCCTGCGGGCCGGCCCCATCATAGGTGATATAGCCGAGCCCACCCGCTCCCTCGGCGCGCGCCCAATCGTTCAGCTTGTCAAAGAACGAGCGCGGGTGCGCCGCCGTGCCCGGTGCGGGAATGGCGCGGACGATGCCGCCCCCTTCGATAATTTTCGAGAACAGGCCGAAGCTCGAATCCCGAAAGGCCTCCGTGACATCCGAAATGACCAGGGGATTGCGCAGATCCGGCTTATCTGAGCCGTATTTCAGCATCGATTCGCTATAAGGAATCCGAACGAACGGGGGTTTGGAGACGCGCCGGCCCGAGCCGAACTCCTCGAACACACCGGCGATCACGGGTTCGATCGTGTTGAATACGTCCTCTTGCGTTACGAAACTCATCTCGAAATCGAGCTGGTAGAATTCGCCGGGGGAACGGTCTGCGCGCGAGGCTTCATCCCGGAAGCACGGGGCGATCTGGAAGTAGCGATCGAATCCCGCGACCATGAGCAGTTGCTTGAACTGCTGGGGCGCCTGCGGCAGGGCGTAAAATTTGCCGGGATGGTTGCGAGACGGAACCAGGAAATCCCGCGCCCCTTCCGGGGAAGAGGCCGTAAGAATCGGGGTCTGGAATTCGGTGAAGCCGGCGGCGGCCATTCGCTCCCGCAACCCATGAATGACCTTGGCGCGCAGCATGATGTTCCGGTGCACGTTCTCCCGGCGCAAATCCAGGAAACGATATTTCAGGCGCAATTCGTCCGGGAAATGCTCGTTGCCGGCAATTTGGATAGGCAGCACCTCGGCGGATGACTGCACGGCAAGCTGCGCCACCCGTATTTCGATATCGCCGGTAGGAAGCCTGGGGTTGCGGGTGCCTTCGGCGCGTTCGACCACCTCGCCCATGATGGTAATGACGGATTCAACCCGCGCGGCCTCCGCTTCCCGGAAGGCGGCGGAGCCGGCGGACAAAACGCATTGGGTAATGCCGAAATGATCGCGCAGATCGATGAAAAGTAGCCCGCCATGGTCGCGTTTGGCATGGATCCAACCGGAAAGCCGCACTTTCGTGCCCACATCATGAGCGCGCAGGGCGGCGCAATGATGGCTGCGGTATTGGTTCGGCAGGATCTGTTCCATGGCCGGCAGAAAGCGGGCGCGCCCCCTCCCTGTCAAGCCGCTGGTTGTGTATGAGGGGCCGATGAATCCACTGAACGATCCCTTCCCGGCGCCTGCCCTGATCACCACCACGCAGGCGCTGAGCGCGCTTTGCGACCGCTTGTCCCGCGAGCCGTTCGTGACCGTGGATACCGAATTCATGCGGGAGAAGACCTATTACCCGGAGCTTTGCTTGGTGCAGCTTGCCGGCGCCCGCGACGTGGCGGTGGTGGACGCGCTGGCGCCCGGCATCGACCTTGGCCCGCTTGGCGCGCTGCTCGCCAGCCCGGACGTGGTGAAGGTGTTCCATGCCTGCCGGCAGGATATCGAGATTTTTCTGCTGCGCTTCGGCGCCGTGCCGGAGCGGATTTTCGATACCCAGATCGCCGCCATGGTCGCCGGATTTGGCGACCAGGTGGGCTATGGCGAACTGGTGGCCAATGTCGCAGGTGGACATATCGACAAGGCGCATCGCTTCTCCGACTGGTCGGCCCGGCCGCTGACCCCGGCGCAGATCGCCTACGCGGCGGCGGATGTGACGCATTTGCGTATCGTGTATGAACGGCTGCTTGCCCGGCTTTCCGCCGAGGGACGGCTGAACTGGGTGGCGGAGGAGATGGCCGCCCTGGCTGATCCCGCAAGCTACCGGGTGGATCCGGAACGGGCCTGGGAGCGGCTGAAGCTGCGTACCGGCAACCGCCGGCAACTGGCGCTGGTGCGGCATATCGCCGCCTGGCGGGAGCGGGAGGCACAGCGGATCAACATCCCCCGGCAACGCCTGCTGAAGGATGAGCAGATACCGGAAATCGCGGCGCTGGCGCCGGAGACGAAGGAGGCGTTGAGCCGCGCGCGCGGCATATCCCCCGGCTTCGCGGCCGGAAAATCCGGCGCTTCGCTGCTCGCCGAAATCGCGGTGGCAAAGGCGATTCCGGATGCGGAATTGCCGCGACAGGAGCGCCAGCGTGAACAAGACCGGGCTTCTCCGGCGCTCGTGGCCTTATTGAAGGTGCTGCTGAACGCGCGGGCGGAGGAGCACAACGTGGCCGCCCGGCTGATCGCGAGCACCGAGGAAATCGAGGCATTGGCGCTGGATGCGGGAACCGACTGCCCGGTGCTGCATGGCTGGCGGGCGGCAATGTTCGGAATCGACGCGCAACGGCTGGTCCATGGCGAGATCGCGCTTTCGGCGCGGGGCAAACGTGTCATGGTTGTAACGACAGGTGCTGAGTAGCACGCATCCCCGGCACCGGGGCGGGAGCATGATGGCGCTTTTGCGCATGGCGGCGCGGGTCAGACGCTGCCATCCCACCGCAATGCTGGGACCAGGCGCATCCTTTGCCCCGGCGGGTGCCATGGGCTGATGGAATTACTGCTCAATCGCGGACTGGCGCTGCTGATCGTCGCGGTATTGGTGGCGCTGGGCGCGCGCCTGATCCGGCTGCCCTATACCGTGGGGCTGGTTGCGGTGGGCATGGCGCTGGCCTTGACGCGGCCGGTCGGCGGAATTGCCCTCACCCATGAGTTCGTTTTCGATTTTCTGCTGCCGCCGCTGCTTTTTGAAGCCGCCATCAATATCCGGTGGCGCGAATTGCGCCGGGACCTGCTGCCGGTGCTGGTGCTGGCCGTTCCAGGTACGCTGATCGCGGCGGCAACCGTCAGCCTGGCGGTAC
>JAJYAF010000212.1 GCA_021779655.1 Pseudomonadota bacterium | reverse complement strand
TCGAGCAATGCGCGCAGATTGATCTGCTTCGCGAGGAAGCCATCGTAGCCATCCTTCGTTTGTCGCGCGGCCTCATGCAGATTGCCTGAGACCATCAGGATTCTGGCCGCGCTATTCGCCCGGCGCAGGGAAGCGGCGACCTCAAGTCCGGACATGCCCGGCATGGAGATGTCGAGCAAAACCAGATCCGGCATGATCTCGTCGTGCAGAACAAGGCAGGAAGGCCCGTCCGAGACCGCGAAGGTAACGAAGCCGAGCGGCTGCAGGACGTCCCGCACGAGGCGGATATGGTCCTGGTCATCATCCGCGATGAGGATCTTGCGCTGCGGACCAAGATAGGCGCGGATGCGCCGCGCCGGCGCGCGGGGCTGAACCGCCGGAGCCTCGGGCAGCAGCAGGCGGACGCGAAACGTGCTGCCTTGTCCGAGCACGCTCCGCACGGTGATCTCGCCGCCGAGAATCTCGGTCAACAGCTTGCATATCGTTAGGCCGAGCCCGGTTCCGGGCAGCGCCGTGGCGGCCGCCAGATGGCCGCGCTCGAACGGCTCGAAAATGCGGTCCAGATCCTCCGGGCGGATGCCGCAGCCGGTGTCGCTCACGCTGAACTGCGTCACCTCGCCGCGTTTGTGCACGGCCATGCGCACATGCCCCTGGCTCGTGTATTTCACGGCGTTGGAGAGCAGGTTGATCAGCACCTGGCGCAGGCGCTTCTCATCGGTAAAGACGAAGCGGGGCAGATTCCCGGCGCGCTCGCTGCTGAACGCGATCCCTTTCGCGCTCGCTTCGAGGCGGAACATATCGGCCAATTGGTCGAGGAACGCGTGCAAGGGCACCGGATCGCGGTGCAGATGCAGGGCCCCCGTTTCGATCTGGGAAATGTCGAGCAGGCCATCCACCAGGTTCGAGAGATGCGCGGTCGAACGGCGGATCGTGCGAACCGCTTCCTCGGGGCGGGGCGCGTCGCCGGCTTCCAGCATTTGCGCGTAGCCGAAAATGGCGTTCAGGGGCGCGCGGATCTCGTGGATAACGCCGACGATGTAGCGGCTCTTGGCGATGTTCGCGGATTCCGCGGCGGATTTCGCTTTCTGCAGCGCCGCATCGGTGCGTTCATGGGCGGCGATTTCATCCAGCAGCATGGCGGTCTGATGCCGGGTTTCGGCCTCGGCCGCGCGGCGGCTGGCCTGCGCCAGCACGAAAAACCAGGAAGCGAGCGCCGCCATGATGAACAACGCGACGAAAACGATTTCCAGGGTGTTCCAGATGGCCGCCGTCATCGCGGGTTCGAGCGAGGCGGATTCAAGCCCGATCAAGCCGAGGGTGCCGGCCAGGATCAGGCTCGATACCGCCAGCGCGGAGAGGAAAGGCAGGAGGCGCGATCCGCTTTGGCGGCGTACCCAGGCGGCAAGGCGCACGGGCAGCGCATGGAGGGCCTGGGCACCCAGCCGCCCATGGGGCTTGCACAAATCCCGGCAGCGCGCCTCCAGCGTGCAGCAGAGCGAGCAGATGGCCCCGCCGTAAGCCGGGCAGGCGGCGATGTCGGCCGCCTCGAACACGGTTTCGCAGACGACGCAGCGGGTTTCGCGCGCCGGCTCCGGCGCCCGTGCGAGGTAATAGCGCCCGCCGGTGGCCCAGGCGATGACCGGAGCGGCGAGAAAAGCCAGCGCCAGCCCGGCCAGGGTGGCGAGGGAGCGCGCGGTGCCACCAAACGCGCCAAAGCTCATGAGGGTCGAGAACAGCACCGAGACCGCCATGGCGCCGATACCCACCGGGTTGAGGTCGTAGAGATGGGCCCGCTGGAATTCGATCCCGGACGGCGACAGCCCGAGCCGCTTGTTCACCACCAGATCGGCCGCGAGCGCGCCCATCCAGCCGACCGCCAGGTCGGCATAGAGGCCCAGAATGTTCTGAATGATCCGGTAGATGCCAAGCTGCATCAGCAGCAGCGCGAGGGCGCCGTTGAACAGCACCCACACCACGCGGCCGGGATGGCTGTGGGTCAGGCGCGAGAAGAAATTCGACCAGGCGATGGAGCCGGCATAGGCGTTGGTGGTGTTGATCTTGATCTGGCAGACGACCACGAAAATCAGCATCAGTGCCGACGCCAAGGCGCCGTTATGAAAAGCCTCGAAATAGGCGATGCGGAACATGGTGGCCGGCTGTGGCGCGAGATTCCACGGGACCCCGCGGGAGATGGCGAGATAGGCGAGGAACGACCCCGCCGCGAGCTTGGCGCATCCGGTGAGCACCCAGCCCGGGCCGGCGAGCAGCATCGCGCCCAGGGTGCGGCCGTTTCGGGTCGCCGGGAGAAAACGCAGATAATCGACCTGTTCGCCGATTTGCGGCAGCAACGAGAGCAGAATGGAAGTGGCCGTGCCGAATGGCAGTACCGCGAGGCCCGGTGTGTTCAACGCGCCGGTAAAGCGCGTCCAAGCGGTGAAATCGGGCAGGCCGCGCCAGGCGAGATAGCATAGTGGACCGAATTGCAGGATCAGCCAGACCGGCTGGGTGAGCATTTGCATGCGGCTGATAACCCGGATTCCCAGCGTGGCGATGGGCACCGCCGCCAGCACCGAGCAGAAATTGGCGAGCCAGAGCGGAATATGCAGCGCCATGACAAGCGCGGCGGACATGATGCTTGCCTCGATCGAGAAGAGAACGAAGGTGAAGGTGGCGTAGATCAGCGATGTGACCGTCGAGCCGAGATAGCCGAAGCCGGCGCCCCGGGTGAGCAGATCGACATCGACACCGTGGCGGATGGCGGCCAGGCAGATCGGCAGCCCGACCAGGAACATGATCAGCCCCGCCGCTCCGATCGCCGCCATGGTGTTGGCGAAGCCGAAGGTAAGGGTGAGGGAGCCGCCGATCGCCTCGCAGGCGAGGAAGGAAACCGCCCCCAAGGCCGTGCTGCCCACCGCGAACGCCCGGCGCCGCGCCTTGGCGGCGGTGAAGCGCAGGGCGAAATCCTCCAGCGTCTGGTTGCCCACCCACTGATTGTATTGGCGCCGCTGCTTTATGACGCGCTGCGGTATGGTCATTTTTCAATGGTATCCGGCCCCGTGGCGCCGCCGGTCAAGCGAAAAGCGGAGGCATCGCGGCCCGTTTTCCCGCTTGGCGGCGCGCGGCGGCGTGCCCTACGCTGCGTATCGATGATCGCCCCCCCGAACGTCCCTGTTTGCGCATGCTCGGCGCCCGCGCCGGCGCAGCGCGCGGCGGGGCTGCTTGACCTCGCATTCCGGCAGGAGGGCGGACGAACGCGGCTTGAGCGCTTTTATCAGCAGGGCTGCCTGAAGGCGCGCCTGCCGCGCGCCTCGGAGACGGTGGTGGTGGCGCTGAACCTCTCCGGCGGCATCGCCGGCGGGGACAAGCTTGAAACCGCGCTGACCGCCGGCGCGGGCGCCGAGGTGACCTTCACCACCCAGGCGGCGGAACGGCTCTATCGCGCCCTGGATGCGCCCGCTCGGGTTGCCACGCGCCTGCATGCGGGCCGCGGCGCGCGGCTGCATTATCTGCCGCAGGAGACGATTTTGTTCGACCGCTTCGCGCTCAACCGGACGCTCCATGTCGAGCTTCGCGGCGATGCCGAATTTCTCGGCTTGGAGAGCCTTGTTTTCGGCAGGCTGGCGATGGGCGAGGCGATCCGCGCGGGGACGCTGCGGGATGAAATCGCGCTGCGCCGCGATGGCAAGCTGCTCTGGCAGGATATCACCCGGCTTGAGGGCGATATCGCGGCCCTTCTGGCCCGGCCCGGGGTCGCGCGCGGTGCTCGGGCGATGGCCAGTTTGTTCGGCACGGGAACACGCTTGGCCGAGAGGCTGCCGGCCTTGCGCGCGGCGTTGGCGGGTGCCATGGCGGGGGCAAGCTGGAACGGGGAAATGCTGCTCGCGCGCATCCTGGCGCCGGATGCCGTTACCTTGCGCGCGATTTTGGCCCATGCTTTGCTTGCCTTGCGGGACACCGCGCTGCCGCGCGTCTGGCAGGGATAGGACGGAGCCGATGAACCTCACGCCGCGCGAGAAGGACAAGCTGCTGATCGCCATGGCTGCGATAGTGGCGCGGCGGCGGCTCGAACGCGGGGTGAAGCTGAACTACCCGGAAGCGGTGGCGCTCATCACCGATTTCGTGGTCGAGGGCGCGCGCGATGGCCGGCGTGTCGCCGAGCTGATGGAAGCGGGCGCGCATGTGCTCAGCCGCGCGCAGGTTATGGAGGGGGTGGCGGAAATGATCCATGACGTGCAGGTCGAGGCGACGTTTCCGGATGGGACCAAGCTCGTCACCGTTCATGAGCCGATCCGATGATTCCGGGCGAAATAATCACCCTGCCAGGCGAGATCGAGCTGAATGCCGGGCTGGAGAAAACCATGCTCATGGTCGCCAATACCGGCGACCGGCCGATCCAGGTCGGCAGCCATTATCACTTCGCCGAAACCAACAGCGCGCTCGCGTTTGACCGCGCCGCCGCCATGGGCAAGCGGCTCGACATCGCGGCGGGCGCGGCGATCCGCTTCGAACCGGGGCAGTCGCGCGAGGTTGCGTTGATCCCTTACCGGGGCGGGCGGCAGATTTTTGGATTTCGCGGACTCATCATGGGCGGGCTCGGCTAGTGGCGCGCCTGGCCCGCGCCGGCTATGCGGATATGTTCGGCCCGACGACGGGGGACCGGGTGCGCCTTGCGGATACCGAACTCTTCGCCGAGGTGGAGAAGGACTTCACTTTATATGGCGAGGAGGTAAAATTCGGCGGCGGCAAGGTCATCCGCGATGGCATGGGGCAGTCGCAGCTGGCCAATGCCGAGGGCGCGATGGATACCGTCATCACCAATGCCCTGATCATAGATCATTGGGGAATCGTAAAGGCCGATATCGGCATTTCGGCGGGACGCATCCGCAAGATCGGCAAGG
>JAJYAF010000211.1 GCA_021779655.1 Pseudomonadota bacterium | reverse complement strand
CGCCGTCGCCGGATGCTTGATGATCGAACGCTCTCCCCGGCGCTCGTCGTCATAGCTGACGACGCACACGCTCTCGATCAGCCGGCATTCCAGCTCCCGCGCCACGATGGCCGCCGGAATCAGCCCGCCCCGGGTAATCGCCACGATTCCCGTCCAGGGGCCTTTCTCGTGCAGCCGCCAGGCCAGCGCTTTCGCGTCCCGGTGCAGCTGGTCCCAGGTGACCGTGTAATAGAATGTCGCCATGGCGTCTGGTTAGGGCAGCGCCCGGCGGGAGGCAACAAGCCCGGCGCCGCGGTTTTCACACCGTGAATTGTTCAACGATGATGCGCTCGCTCAAGGCGCGCTCCGGGTCGAAAAGGACGATGGCGCTCTGGGTCCGGTCTTCCGATACGGCGACCGACACGACATCCCGCACCTCGGTGAAATCCGCCACGGCGGCAACCGGGCGCTTGTCCGGCTCAAGGATTTCGAACAGGACATCGGCGGTGGCCGGCAGCAGCGCGCCGCGCCAGCGGCGGGGGCGGAAGGGGGAAATCGGGGTCAGCGGCAGCAGGTTGGCGCCGAGCGGCACGATCGGGCCATGGGCGGAGAGATTATAGGCGGTGGAGCCGGCCGGCGTGGCGATCAGCACCCCGTCGCAGACCAGCTCCGCCATCCGGACCCGGTGATCCACCGAGATGCGGATCTTCGCCGCCTGGCGCAGCTGCCGGAACAGGAACACATCGTTCAGGGCCAGCGCCTCTTCCACCACGCCGGACGCCGTCACCGCATGCATCCGCAGCGCATGGAGCGTGCTGGGCAGCGCCGCGGCGATTCGCTCCTTGAGGCGCGCCTCCGAGAACTCGTTCATCAAAAAACCCACGGAGCCGCAGTTCATGCCGTAAACCGGCTTGTTCGTGCCAAGCACCTTGTGCAGGCATTCCAGCATCAGCCCGTCGCCGCCGAGGGCAACGACGATATCGGCCTGCTCGAACGGGGTGTCGCCATAGAGTTCGACCAGTCTCGCCCGCGCGGCGGTGGCGATTTCGGTTTCCGTGGCAACGAAGGCGATGCGGCTCAAACCAGTTTCCGATGCTCTAATACCGGCATGTTCGCCCGCACCCGCGCGAGATATTCCCGGTCGATCCGCGCGGCCGCGAAGCCCGGCCCGTCCGAGGCCTTGGCCACCACGTGCCCCCACGGGTCGGCGATCAGCGAATGGCCGTAGGTGAAGCGCGTCTCGCCATTGCCTTCCACATGGGCGCCGGTGCAGGCCGGCGCGGCGAGCCAGCACTGGGTCTCGATCGCGCGGGCGCGCAGCAGCACCTCCCAATGGTCCTTGCCGGTCTGCAGGGTGAAGGCCGCCGGCAGGATGATCAGCTCGGCGCCGGCGCGGCGCAGGGCCAGGAAGAGTTCCGGGAAACGGAGATCGTAGCAGATGGCCAGCCCGAGCCTGAACCCGTGGGCCATGCAGGTCACCACCTCGTCGCCGGCGCCGTAGAGCGCGCTTTCCCGATACCCCCTGCCGTCCGGCGTGGTGATGTCGAAGAGATGGATCTTGCGGTAGCGGGCAAGCTCCTCGCCGCTGGGCGAGAAGACGAGGCTGGTATTGTAGATGCGCTCCCCTTCCCGCTCGCCGATCGAGCCGCCATGCAGATAGATGCCGTGCGCGACCGCCATCTGCCGCAGGAATTCATAGGCAGGCCCCCCCGGCGCGCCCGATCCCCGCGGCGGCAGTTCCTCGGCGGCGGCCAGCTTGGCGGCGCGGTCGCCGCCCAGGCAGGTCCAGATTTCCGGCAGCGCCAGCAAATCCGCCTTCTCCGCCTGGATCGCCGCGCCGATCAGCCCGCGCGCCTGAGCGATATTCGCTTGGCTATCCGCTCCCGGCGACATCTGGATCACGCAGACACGCATGTACTTCCCCCGCTCGGTCCCTGGTCTGGCGTCCGATCGTAGCGCCAAATCGCGCCCGGTCCAATGTGCCGGCGGAATCGGCCCGCGCCACCGCCAGCAAAGACAGCCCAACGGGCAGATCCGTCCATGCCAGCAGATGCCGCTCCGCCCCGAAAACCGCCGCCATGATCCGGTTCAGCGGCTCGCGCGGCGCATCGGCGCCTCTGGCCTTGCGGTTTTTCCGGTCCGCTCGCGCCAGCCGGTCCAGAACGCGCGCGGCCACCGCCGCCGGAAACAGGAACATGTTGCTGTAGGAGAGCCGCTCGATCGTAAATCCGGCGCCTCGCAGCCTGGCCTTGAGTTCGGCCCTGGCGTAGCGGCGCTTGTGGTGCATCCGCTCGTCATGCGCCCCCCACAGAAAGGCGAAGGCCGGCACGGTGACCACCACAATTCCGCCGGGCGCCAGCAGGCGGCGGATCACCGCCAGGCTCGCCGCGTCTTCCTCGATATGTTCGAGCACGTCGAACAGGCAGACGAGATCGAACGGCTCCGTGAATGCCGGCAGCGCATCGGGCAGCGCGCCCGGGAGCACCCGCACCGCGCCGTTGCATTTTCCGAGCGAGAGCGCGCGCGCTCCCTCGTTCGCCTCGACCGCGGTAAGGCGGCCGAACCGCGCCAGCATGCCGAAATTTCCGCCGGTGCCCGAGCCGAGTTCGAGGATCCGCGCCTGCTCCGGCAACCCCAGCCCGGAGATCACCGATTCCAGCACCCGCCTGCGGCCCTGGAACCACCAATGGCCCGCTTCCATACCGGCCATTTCCACATAGGCTTCATGCTCCATCGGAACCGCCGTGGATCTTGCGGATCAGGTAGATCGGCCGCTGCTTCGTTTCCAGATAGATGCGCCCGATATATTCGCCCAGAAGCCCGATGCTCAGCAGTTGCAGGCTGCCGAAGAACAGCACCGCGACCAGCAGCGAGGCATAGCCCGGAACGCCGCGGCCATGCAGGAGGGTATAGAGGATGACAAACACCGCGTAGGCAAAGGTGCCGAGCGCCCCGGCCGCGCCGATATAGGTCCAGATTTTCAGCGGCACGGTGCTGAAACTCGTAAATCCCTCGAGCGCGAGCTGCCACAGCCGGACGCCCGAGAACTTGCTTCTCCCGGCCCCGCGCGGGGCGCGGACATAGTCGATCACCTGGGTGCGGAATCCCAGCCAGGCGAACAAGCCCTTCATGAAGCGCTGGCGCTCGGGAAGCCGCTTCAGCGCCTCCACCACCACGCGGTCCAGCAGCCGGAAATCGCCCACGTTCTCGGGAATTTTCGTGTCCGAGAGCCGGTTGTGAAGCCGGTAGAACCAGGCCGCGGTCTGGCGCTTGAGGAAGTGGTCGGCGCTGCGGTCGCGGCGGCGCGCCAGCACGACCTCGGCGCCGCCGCGCCAGGCCTCGATCATCCGGACGATCACCTCCGGCGGGTCCTGCAAATCGGCGTCCATGGGGATCACCGCATCGCCCCGCGCCGCGTCCAGCCCGGCGGTCAGCGCCGCCTCCTTGCCGAAATTCCGTGAAAGTTCCAGCACGCGGAACCGCCGGTCAGCCAGGGTGATCGCGACAAGCCCGGCCAGGGTCGAATCGGTGCTGCCGTCATCCACGCACACCACCTCCCAGGCGATACCGGGGATGCTCTCCAGCACCGGCCAGAGCGCCGCCGGCAGGGCCGCGACACTGCCCGCCTCGTTGAAAAACGGAATGACGAGGGAAACCAGCCTATCCATGCGCCATGCTCCCGTCCGGCACGTCATAGACGATCACGTCGTCGATCCGCCGGCCATGCCAGCCCAGCCGCGCGATTTCCGCTTGCAGGGATGCCGGCGTGCCCGGCCCCACCACCAGGTACTGGGTGCGGGTGAGCGCGCAGAAGCGCGCCACATCGGCGAGGAAGGCAGGGCCTTCCCAGTTGCCGAAAAGCTGGCCCACGGCCGGGAAATGCTGCATCGGCTGCGGCGTGAAGCCGAGATAGCCGCCGGTTTCAAGAAAACCGAAGCGGTTTTCCGCCTGCCAGTAGGCGGCCGGGCCGTTGATGGCGAAAGGCAGCACCAGCAGGCGCGCATGGGCGCCCAATGCCGCCTCCACCCGCCCGGGACGGAAAAATTCCGAGACCGGAACCGCCCGCCAGGGCTGCGGGGCGGGCAGCAGCATCAGGCAGGCAAGCCCGGCCAGGGCAAGGCGCGCGCGCCGCTCGCCCGCGGGCGCGGCCGCAAGCCAGAGCGCGGCCATCACCGCCACGGCAAGGGAGACGAACAGCGCGAAGCGGGCAGGCAGCGCGTCATGCAGCAGGGGCAGCCGCGCGAAGGCGGCCCAGGGCAGGATAATCCCGGTGAAATGCCCGGCGATCCAGAGCCTTGGCCCCAGGCTGGCCAGCGCCAGCAGCAGAAACATCACGAAAACCAGGCGCGGCCCCGGGCGCGCCGCCTGCTCGCGGACGAAGAACAGGATGAGCAGCAGCAGCGGCAGGCCGAGATAGGCATCCTGCTCCTGCGGGCCGCCATTGAAACGTTCCGAGACCAGCCGGAACAACCCGCCGCCGAACAGGCTGGTGCGCGCCGGGACAAGGAAATTCGTGAGATCGGCGGTAAAGTAATACGGCCATTCCGGCGGCAGATGAACGGAACCGGAATGTTCCGTCATCGAGACGAGAACCGGCGAGAGCACCAGCAGCGCGAGCGGCGCCGCCAGCAGCGCGTCGATGGCCAGCATCCGCAGGCGCTCCCGCTGCCCCGGCAGATAGGCCAGCGCCAGCGCCCAGGCGATCGCCCCGAACACGCAGACCAGCGCGAAGATTTCAAGGCAGAGCAGAAACTGGCAGATCAGCAGCCCGGCCCCGAGCAGCACGGCCGCCTTGCGGCCCAGCGCGCCCTGCACCCTGAGCACGGCCAGCAGCAGCAGCAGCGGCACGCAAACCGTGAAGCTTAAATTGAGCGTGGCTGAGACCTGCGCCGTTTCATAGGAGGAGAAGCCGAACAGAAAG
>JAJYAF010000210.1 GCA_021779655.1 Pseudomonadota bacterium | reverse complement strand
GCATCACCTCGCGCACGGAGGTCTCGTCCCGCACCATGCCGATCACCTGGCCGACCCCCCAGGAAAAAAGGTCATCGCGCTGGGCGCGGTCGATGCGGCTGCGCGCGTATTCATAGAGCACCTTCTGCATCGGCGGCTTGAGCGTCGGCGGGGCGTCCTTGGCTGCCCAGGCCTCGGTGTAGCCGCTGCGGTTCATCCGCACCGGCTTGCCGGTTATGCTGCTGCTCTGCAGGGTGTCCTGGCTGCGGCAGTTCAGCAGCACCGCCTTCTGGTTGGGCAGCAGGTCGCTTTCGCGCGTCACCAGCCAGATCGAGCCGCACCACACGCCATCCGCGCCAAGCGCCCTCGCCGCCACCACCTGGCTGCCACGGGCGATGCCGCCCGCGGCGAGCACCGCAGCCCGGCCTTTCGCCACATCCACCACCTGCGGCACCAGCACCATGGTCGAGATCGTGCCGGTATGCCCGCCCGCCTCGCTGCCCTGGGCGACCAGCACGTCCACACCCGCCGCGCATTGCCGCTCGGCATGCTCGGGCGCGCCGCAAACGCCGCCCACCAGCATGCCCCGCTCATGCGCTTTGGCGATGATATCGGCAGG
This sequence comes from Pseudomonadota bacterium, assembly GCA_021779655.1. Next base: position 4,349 of record JAJYAF010000210.1, on the reverse strand, counting down.
GGGAACGCCCAGCGCGCTGACCAGCAGCTTCACCTTGGGATGGCGCCAGACCACGTCGACCAGAGCGCGCACGCCCTCGCGGGTGATGTAGCGTTCGCGCCGGGCCACCATCGCCCGGCGCTCGCGCTCCATCTCCTCGGGCAGCGGCGGCACGCCCTCGCGCGTGAGAAACTCATCGATGAAGCGCAGCTGTTTCTCAGGCAGCGAATCGGCGAGCGGCCCGGCCAGCTTCTGCGTCGACTCGTCGTAATTGGAGGTCATCAGGATATCGATACCATAGCTGCGGTCGCCGACATGCCGGTCGATCCAGTTCAGCTCCTGTTCGAGATCCTCGGGCGCGAAGAGACTGCTGCCCAGCACGCCGAAGCCACCGGCGCGGGTGCTTTCCACGACCACGTCGCGGCAATGGCTGAAAGCGAAGATCGGCGCGTCATAGCCAAGTTGTTCTTTGAGTGAGGGGGTCATCGGATTACCTCTTGAAGCAGTGGGTGGCTGGCGGAGCAGGGGGCAACGTTAATGCCGTCCTCATGCCTTGCCGTACCGGGTATCATTTCAGGATCCCTTGCGCGGCGCGGCCTGGCGCCGGCGGGCGGCGTCCAGCGCGGCGCGGTGCGATGCGGTTGTGGTGACCAGGGCGAAGGCATCCGCCTCGTGCGAGAAGGCGTTGTCGAGGCCCTGGCCCCAACGCTGGCGGCAGAGTGACTTGGTCAGCATCAGCGCCTCGCGCGGCAGCGCGGCAAGCTCACGCGCCAGCGCCATCGCCGCGGCATCGAAGCCGTCCGCCGGGACTACTCGCCGCGTCAGGCCGAGCTGCTTGGCTTCCTCAGCCGGCAGGGTGCCGCCGCTCAGCAGCAGGTCGAGCGCGACGGCGTTTCCCAGACGCGCCTGGAGCATGAACGCGGCGCCGCCATCGGGCAGGATGCCAAGACGCACGAAGGGAAAGCTGAGACGCGCATCCTCGGCGAGCAGCAGGATATCGGCCGCGAGCGCGAACGAGGCGCCGCCGCCGATGGCCACACCCTGCACCGCCGCGATCACGATCTTGTCCATGCGGATCAGCGCGAGGTGCTGCGCCTGCGCCCCAAGGACACGCTGGCGCCAGATGAGTGGATCCTGCGGCATATCGTTAAGATCCGCGCCGGCGCAGAAAGCGCGGCCTTCCCCGCATAGCAACAGCACGGAGATGTCAGGGTCGGCGGCAACCTCGTGCAGGCGCGCGGCAATGGCTTGCCGCATCGCCGCCGAAAGCGCGTTGAGCCTCTCCGGCCGGCACAGCCGCAGCACCGCGACGGCACCGTCGCGCTCAAGCGCGACGCCCTCAACGCTCATGGCGCGCCCCATTCATCGCGCTGGTCCTGGCACATGGCTGTTCCTCCTGAACGGCGGGAATGTCGCTATCGTGGCGCGTGCCCTGCCATTCGATGATGGATATCCATGCCAATGCCAGCGGTTCATTGTCAAGCAGGGCGCATGCGCAGGGATGCATGGATGTCTGGCGAATTTGGATGTCTGGCGAATTTGGATGTCTGGCGAATTTGCCGGGCAGGCGACGCGGAGGAGGTTCGGGCATGACCCGGCGGCCCGAGCCGCGCGCCACCCAAAAAGCGGCGGCGCGACGATAACGCGGCGCGGTCATATCCCGCATCGGCCGGCTGCGCCCGCCGATCACTTTGCGCCTTGGTCGGGTTGGCGGGCGGGTGGAGAGCGGGCGGAACCTGGCCATGCACTATGCTTGCGCCGGCCTTTCGGTTAAGACAGGTTATTTCGGTTAAGACAGGTTGTTATAGCCATTGAATAACAGGTGACGAGGGGCAGGCCCATGAGCGGCGCACTTGACTTTCTGACGATCACAACGCCGTTGCCAGATTCAAGTTTTACAATCGCCGCCATCTCCGGCTCGGAGCGGCTGAGCCGGCCGTTCCGCTATGAGGTGCAGCTTCATTCCGGAAGCGCGCTGATAGCCCCTGATTCAATGCTCGATAACTCCGTTACGGTAGCGATCGCCACGCCGGAAGGCGGCGAGGCCAAGCGGTATATCAATGGCATCGTCTCCAGTATCCGGCAGTTTCCCTCGGCAAGCAAAGAACTATGGCACTATGAGATCAGCGTGGTGCCCAGGCTCTGGCTGCTTGGGCAGACCAGGGATTGCCGTTTCTATCAGAAACTGTCCACGCTCGATATCGTGATATACGTGCTGAACAAGTTTAACGTTGGGTTCAGTGACAAAACATCCGGCAGTTTCCCGGTGCGCGACTACGTGGTGCAGTTCAACGAATCCTATCTGGACTTCATCCAGCGCTTGATGGAAGATTCAGGAATTTTCTATTTCTTTACCCATCGCAACGGCGTGCATAGTATGGTGCTGGCGGACGGCAACACGGCATTTCTAACGGTTGACGAGCCGAGCATTTACCTGGACGAAACTCATGGCGGCTTCGGTGCGCTGAACAGCTGGAACCGGACCGATCGCACCGTTATGGGAAGCGTGCGGGTCGATGATTACGATCCCATGACGGATCAGCTTCAACCTGGTGCCGTTTCCGGCACGGAATCAACGATCCTGGCAGCCTCCGCGGCGCCGGAGCGCAGCCATTACATCTGGCCGGCCAGGCGCAGCACCGTGGGCGATGCGCGGCAACTGGCGAAAACCCGCATGCTGGCGGCTGAGGCGGGGGCGCAGCTTTACGCCGGCTCCGGCCAGCTGGCCGCTCTTTTCGTAGGCGGAAAATTCGTATTGATGAACGATCCGATAACCGGTTCGGCCACGGAATATGTCGTCCAGTCGCTTAACTATCATGTCGAGGATGCGTCCTCCGGAGCTGGCCAAGGCAGTTCCGCGATCACGACGAGTTTCGTCGCGTTTCCCTCGCAGATCCCCTTCCACGAGGAGCCGGTCAGCCTGCCGCCGGTGATGGCGGGAATATACAGTGCCATCGTTATCGGGCCGGAAGGCGAGGAGATCTATACGGATGACGAAGGGCGCATCCAGGTGCGCTTTCCCTTCGATCATGATGGCGACATCACCGCGGACAAGACGCTGTGGGTGCGCGTCATGCAGGGCTGGTCGGGCAGTCATTGGGGTACGCAATATATTCCGCGCATCGGCATGGAAGTTGCGGTTGCCTTTCTGGAAGGCGATGTTAACCGCCCGGTGGTGGTCGGGTGCTTGTTCAACGAAAGCAACAAACCGGTTTTCGCCGCAAGCGAGAAGAACAAAAGCGGGCTGCGCACCCGTTCGACCAAAGGTGGTGGCGCCAGCAATTTCAGCGAATTCTCGATCGACGACACCAAAGGCAGCGAGGCGGTTTTTTTACACGCGGAAAAGGATTTCAATGCTGAAGCGGAACAGACCATCACGCTGAAAGTGGCGAATAATTCGATCGTGATCGATACTTCCTCCATCACGCTTACCGTGGGTGAGAGCATGGTGAAGCTCACCGCTTCGGAGCTGGACATAAAAGGGATGCAGATAAACATCCAGAGTCAGCTTAAAACGGTGGTAGAGGGCGCCATTGTGCAGGTTTCCGGCAGTGGCATGCTGGAGCTGAAGGGCGGCATCACCTTGATCAACTCCTGAGGGCATGGACGGGCCGATGAGCGCGATGGTGCAAAACAAACTTTCGGGCGCGACGCTGGCGGTGGTACTGGAACGGGCAAACTTGCCGGACGTGGCGCGGAACCTGATAGCCGGGGCTACGGCTGTGACCGATATGGTTGCGGCCCTGGCGCAGGCCGGATTCGGCATTGAGGCGACGCGCGTGCTCGCGCATGCGCTGCCCCGGCGCGAGGCGGTATGGTGGGCCTGCATGTGCGCGCTTCATACCGCGCCGGCGGATCTGCCCGAGGCTGACCGAATAGCGCGTGAACTTGCCGAAAACTGGGTGCGTCAGCAAAACATGGAGACTGCGCGGGCCGCCATGGCTGAAGCCAGGCGCACCGGTTTTCAAAGCCCTGAAGCGTGGGCCGGCGTGGGAGCCTTCTGGAGTGGCGATTCGCTTGCGCCGCCGGAAGCGCCGGCGGTAATGCCGCCGCCGCATCTCACCGGTGTAGCGGTCGCGGGCGCCGTGGCGCTGGCCTCGGTGCGCGGAGATGCCGCGCGCCAGCCATTGCGCCTTGCGATGTTCCTGCAATCCGCGCACGACATCGCCTCGGGCGGGGCGGGGCGCCTGCCCATGGAGACAGCATGACACTCACCCTCACCATTCTGCGGTGTCCGGATGCGGTGCCACCGGAAATGCGCCAGCTTTCAGGCGGCGAACTCCGTATCGGCCGCGGGCCGGAAAACGATTGGATCATGCCTGATCCGGAACGGATGCTCTCCAAGCGGCATTGCGTGATCGCCTTCCGCA
>JAJYAF010000209.1 GCA_021779655.1 Pseudomonadota bacterium | reverse complement strand
CTCGAATTCGGGGGGTCGGACATGGTTGCCCGAACCTCGATGCTCCATGTCCGGGCCGATGACCAATTAAAAGCCGAGGCCACTGAAAAACTGGCCTTTTTCGGGCTGACCGTCTCGGACTAGGCCGCTGGTCCGCGCTTCAACCAGCAGGTTGCGATGGCGTGCGCTAACAGGACGCCTTGTTCCGTCTTTATCGTCCCTTCGGCGACGCCGATATTCCGGGAAATATGAATAATATTTCCTTCCGCCAGGAGGCTGGTGTTGATGGGAATCGGCTTGAGCATTTTGACGCTGAGGTCAATCGTTCCATATCCAGCGCCGGCTTCAAGCATCGTGTGCACGGCACATCCTGTTACGGAATCCAACACTGTCGCGGCAAAGCCACCATGGACGCCGCCCATCGGGTTGAGATGGCGTTCGTCGGCCGTTGCACGGAATTTGATCGCGCCACTGCGGGCTTCAACGAACACCATGGGACAGGTATCGGCCATCGAGGGGCGCGGAAACTCTCCGCTGATCATTGCCTGTATGATCTCAAGCCCGGAAAATTTGGCGAAATTCAGTTCGGACAATTTGCTCATTCCCCCGGCTAATAGAAACAACGATACGAACGGCCATCCAAATGGCCTGAAAGAAGCGGCCTCAAAAAAGCGGCCTCAAAAAAGCCTGGCCTTCGAAGCCATATCCGCCAAGGGCAGGATTGTTCAGTGCGGCAGCGGGGCCGGTTCCAGCCCCGCGGCGAGGGCTTCCTCCACGCGCTCCAGCCAGATGAATTCCAGCTTGTCCCGCGCATCGGCCGGAATGTCGTCGTAATCGCGCCGGTTGCGGGCGGGGAGCATCACCCGGGTCACGCCCGCGGCGGCGGCGGCGACCACTTTTTCCTTGATCCCGCCCACCGGCAGCACCAGCCCGCGCAGGCTTATCTCCCCGGTCATGGCCGTATCGGCGCGCACCGGCCGGCCGGTGAGCAGGGAGGCGAGCGCCATGAACATCGCAACGCCGGCGCTCGGCCCGTCCTTGGGAGTCGCCCCGGCGGGCACATGCACGTGAATGTCGGTCTTGCCGAAAATTTCCGGGTCGATGCCGAGCACCCCGGCGCGGTCCTTCAGGACGCTGAGCGCGGCCTGGGCGCTTTCCTTCATCACCTCGCCCAGCTGGCCGGTGAGCAGGAGCGCGCCGCGACCGGGGAATTTCGTCGCCTCGATGAACAGCACATCGCCGCCCACCGGAGTCCAGGCCAGGCCGGTCGCAACGCCGGGCAGGCTGGTGCGCAGCGCCAGCTCGTTCTCGAAACGCGGCGGCCCGAGAATTTCGGCGACATCGCTTTCCTTCACGCGCACCGCGCCCGCCTCGCCGCTGGCGATGCGCACCGCCACGTGGCGCAGCAGGCGGCCGATCTCGCGCTCCAGCGCGCGCACTCCGGCCTCGCGCGTGTAGCCGCGAATGAGCACCGGCAGCACGTTGTCATCGAGTGTCACCTGCTCGGGCTTCAGGCCGTTGGCCTCAAGCTGGCGCGCCATGAGAAAGTGGCGGGCGATTTGCAGCTTCTCGCCTTCGGTATAACCGGCGAGCGAAATGATCTCCATGCGGTCCCGCAACGGGCCGGGGATCGTGTCCAGCATATTGGCGGTGCCGATGAACACGACGCGGGAGAGATCAAAAGGAACGCCCAGATAATTGTCGCGAAAACTGTTGTTCTGTTCCGGGTCCAGAACCTCCAGCAGCGCGGCGGCGGGATCGCCCTGGACGCCGGCGCCGAGCTTGTCGATCTCGTCCAGCATCATCACGCAATCCCGCGCGCCGGCCTTGCGGATGCCCTGGATGATGTTGCCGGGCAGCGCGCCGATATAGGTGCGGCGGTGGCCGCGAATCTCCGCCTCATCATGAACGCCGCCCAGGCTCACCCGCACGAATTTGCGCCCCATCGCACGGGCGATCGACTGGCCGAGAGAGGTTTTTCCCACGCCGGGCGGACCCGCGAAACATAGGATCGGCGCCTTGCCTTCCGGCGCCAGCTTGCGCACCGCAAGAAATTCCACGATCCGCTGCTTGATCTTCTCCAGGCCGAAATGGTCCGTGTCGAGTATCCGGCGCGCCTCGTTCAGATCGATCGGCTTCGGCTCCGGGGGCGCCCAGGGCAGTTCGATCAGCCAGTCCAGATAATTGCGCACCATGCCGTATTCGGCGGCTGCCTCGGGCATGCGTTCCAGCCGGCGGATTTCCTTGCGCGCCGCATCCGCCACCTCGTCGGGCATCCGCGCCTTGGCCACCGCCTCGGTCAGTTGCGCGATCTCCTGCGCCTTGCCGGAATCGCCCTCGCCAAGCTGGCGCTGGATGGCCGCCAGCTGCTCGCGCAGCAACGCCTCGCGCTGGCGCTCGTCGAGCGCGCTCTTGGTCTGCTGACGGATCTCCTGCGACAGGCGCAGCACCTCGATCCGGTGGGCGAGCAGCCGCGACAGCCTGGAGATCCGCGCCGAGAGGTCGATCGTCTCCAGCAGCTCCTGCTTCTCGTCTGGGCTGATATCCATGAAGCCCGCGATCATGTCGGCAAGCGCGGCGGGCTGGTCGGCGGCCTGCACCGCCGCCAGCAATTCACGCGGGGCCTGGGGCAGCAGTTCCAGCGCTTCCAGCGCCTGCTGCCGGAGGTTCAGAAACCGCGCCTCGATATCGGCCGTCACCTGCGCGGACTCGGCGACCGGCTCCACCCGCGCGAGGAAAAACGGCGTTTCCCGCAGAAATTCGCTGATCCTGAGGCGCTGCTCTCCCTGCACGATCAGGTGATGCCCGCCATCCTGCGCGGTTACGAAGCGCAGCACGTTCGCGAGCGTTCCGGTGCGGTGCAGATCGTTGGCGGTAGGCTCGGCAATCTCCGGGTCGCGCTGCATCACGATCCCCACCGGCCGGCCCTGCCGCACCGCCTCCTGCGCGGCGGCGACGGATTTCGGCCGGCCCACGGCAAGCGGCAGCACCGTGCCCGGAAACAGCACGAAATTGCGCACGGGCAGAATGATCAGCGCATCCGCCGCCACTTCCGCCGGCGCCTGGCCTGCGCCATCATCCGGGCCGCGCATGATGAAATCCCTACGCATGCTCAATTCCCTCATCCCGCCTTCAGCTTTTCTGCAATGTGACGATCAGGCAGCCGTTTTCCATGGTCCGGCGAATTTCGCCATACGCGCCGGGGGGCAGCCGTACCTGCCGCTGAAAGCAGCCTTGCGGCAATTCCAGCCGGTGGATCACCGCCTGCCGCAGCTCACGCGGCAGGGTCCGTTCGGCATAGATGTCCAGAAAACCGTCTTCGATGGAAATGCGCACCGCCGCCGGCTGAACGCCCGGCAGCGCTATCATCACCACCACCTCGCGCGGCGTCTCGAACAAATCCGTGGGCGGCTCCCAGCACACCGGCCGGGCCTGCCGCGATGGACCCGGCTGGAAAAGCTGGCGCTGCAACCTCTCCGCGCGCGCCAGCATCTCAAGCGCCTCGGACCACATCCAGCCGCGCGGATCGCCGCTCACCGCAATCTCCACTGCAACATCGTCAAAACCCCCTGGATGCCGGCGCCAAGCCGGGTGCTGTCCTGCCCGATGTCATGTTAAGGGGCCTATTCGGACTTGCAAGGGGATGATTGGCCCAGGGGATGATTGGCCCAGGAGATGACTGGCGTGGCGCGTCCCGAGCCATGTTCCGGGTTACGTTCCGGGCCACGTTCCGGGCCACACCCCGGGGCCGGCTTTGAATTTTCCGCGCCAGCGCACCAAGTAGATCGAGGTGAAAACCGGCCCCAAGCTCGAAAAATACCGCGCCAAGCGGCATTTCGGCGTTACCGCCGAGCCGAGCGGCGAATCCGCCGTCGCGCCGGGGCAACGGCTCCGCTTCGTCATTCAGAAGCACGCCGCCCGCCGGCTGCATTACGATCTGCGGCTGGAACTCAACGGCGTGTTCAAATCCTGGGCGGTCACCAAGGGGCCTTCGCTCGATCCGAAGGACAAGCGGCTGGCGGTCGAGGTGGAGGATCACCCGCTCGATTACGGGGATTTCGAAGGCACGATCCCACAGGGCGAATATGGCGGCGGGACCGTGCAGCTCTGGGACCGGGGTTATTGGGTGCCGGACGGCGATACCGATCCAGAGGCGGCGCTCGCCGGGGGCGAGCTGAAATTCATCCTGGCCGGTGAGCGGCTGCGCGGCGGCTGGGTTCTGGTGCGCATGAACCGCGGCCGCGACAGCAAGAAAACGAACTGGCTGCTGATCAAACACCGGGATGCCTATGCGCGAAGCCATGCGGAATCGGAAAAGCTGCTAACCGAGGACCGTTCGGTCGCTTCCGGCCGGTCCATGGCGGAGGTGGCGGCCGGGAAAGGCAGGCGGCCGAAACCGTTTATCGCGCCTGTTACCGCTCCTGGCGCCGATCCGGCGGCCGGCGCGCCTGGGGGCGGCGCCGCGGACCCGCCCGCCGCCATGCCGGATTTCATCCCCCCGCAGCTTTGCAAACCGGTGGAGCGGCCGCCTTCCGGCCCCGGCTGGGGGCATGAAATCAAGTTCGACGGCTACCGCATGCAGCTGCGCGTGGAAAGCGGCGAGGCCACGCTGAAAACCCGGAAGGGTCTGGACTGGTCGAAGCGGTTCCGGACCATCCTCGCGGAGGCGAAAGACCTGCCGGACGCCATTGTGGATGGGGAGGTGGTGGCGGTCGACAAGCACGGCCTGCCGGATTTCGCCGCCCTGCAAGCGGCTTTATCGGAGGGGCGGACGGCGAACCTCATCTTCTATGCCTTCGACCTGCTGTTCGATGCCTCCGGCGATCTGCGCGAGCGCCCGCTTGCCGAGCGCAAGGCCCGGTTGCAGGCCCTGCTGCAACGCGGCTCCCACGCTCATATCCGGTATGTGGAGCATCTCGACACCGGGGGCGAGGCCGTTCTGAAATCGGCCTGCGGCATGGCGCTTGAGGGAATCGTCTCGAAACG
>JAJYAF010000208.1 GCA_021779655.1 Pseudomonadota bacterium | reverse complement strand
TCTCCACGCTGGGGATATCGGCGGCGCGCGCGGCCGCGGGGAAGGCCAGCAGCAGCGCCGCCTGGGTGGGCGGCGGTGTGTCGGCATACCGGGCGAGGGCCTGGGTGACTGCCGGGGCGAGTGCCGGCGGTGCATCCGGAATGGCGCCCAGCGGCTGGCCGGCGTCCAGCGCCATGCGGGCGGATTCAAGCCAGGCCAGCAGTGTCATCCGGGCGGTAAGTTTGCCGAGATCCATGTCGGCGGCGGCGAGCCGTTGCAGCGCCGCGTGATCGGCCGCCGACTGCGCGACCAGCGCGGTGACCTGGGCGTTCAGATCGGCATATTTCTGCGCGAGATCGGCCTGTACGGTGATGCTGTCCGGCGCCGGCTGGGCGCGCATGGCGAATTGCTGCAACGCCGCCACCTGCGCCTGCAACACCGCGACCGGGGTAGCGTAATCGGGCATCCGCTGTTGCAACCGCAACAGGTAGCCCTCTCCGGCGGCCAGGACGAGGAAGCCAACCGCGCCCAGCGCCAGTGGCCAGATATGCCGCCGTTGTCTCTCCGGCTGCCGCGCTTGAACCCGCTCCGGCTCGGCAGGCCCAGAAGGCCCAGGAGGCCCAGGAGAAGGCACATTCTCGTTCATCGGTTGGCGGCCTCGTTCAGCAATGCCAGCAGGTCCCCTTCGTTCGGCGCCAATGCGACACGGATCGCGCGCCAGGGCAAGCCTTGCAACGCCGCCGCCACGGCGGGGCTCAACGCCAGCGCGGTGACCCGCGCAAGCCCTTGCGGCTCAAACCGGGCAAAGGCGGCGGCACTTTCCGCCGAATAGAACAGGGCCGTGCCGATCTCGCCTCGCGCAAGCGCGTCCAGCATCGCTGCCGGCAGCGCGTGGGCCGGCTCGGCGGCATAGACTTCCAGCCGCTGCGTCTCGATCCCCGCCGCCCGCAAACCGCTGGCAAGGCGCTCTCCCTGCCTTTGGCCCACGGCCAGCAGGTGCGTGCCCGGCAGCCGGCGCGCCGCAACCAGGCGGAGCAGGTCCCCGGCATTGCCGCCGGCGCTTTCCACCCGGGCGAACCCCGCCGCCCGCAGCCGCGCCGCGGTGGCATCGCCCACGCAGAAAGCGGGAATATCCCGCCAGCCGGCCGGCAGGGCGGCAATGGCCTGGCCGCTCGTCAGCACGAGGGCCGCCGGATTCAACGGCAGTTCGGGGGCCAAAGGCCGGATGACGAGGCAGGGCGCCAGAACCGGCATGAAGCCGCGCTGCCTGAGCGTTTCCGCGGTGGCCGAGGCGCCGGGCTCCGGCCGGGTTATCAGCACTTTCAAGGCGCGAAGATGTCGGCCGGGCTGTCGGCTTTCAGCTCAAGACCAAGCGCGCGGCCCAGACGCTGGGCGTCGGCCTTGCCGCCGGTGGCCGCGCGCTTGAGCAGAAACGACCCATCGGTCCGGGCGACCAGGCCGGTTATGTGCAGGCTGCCATCGTCCAGCAGCCTGGCATAGCCGCCAATGGGCGTGCGGCAGGAGCCATCCAGCGCCGCGAGCAGCGCGCGTTCCGCCGTCGCCACGGCTTGCGCTTCCGCGTCCTCGATCGCGGCGAGCAGGCTGTGCAGCTCGGTATCCTCGGAGCGGATCGTCACGCCCACGATTCCCTGGCAGGCGGCCGGCACCATCAGTTCGGGGCTGAGCGGCAGGCTGGCCCGGTCCTCAAGGCCCAGCCTGCGCAATCCTGCGTAGGCGAGCAGGGTTGCCGAAACCTCGCCCGCCGCGATTTTTTCCAGGCGCGTGCCGATATTGCCCCGGAACAGCGTGAACCGCAGATCCGGCCGCGCATGTTTAAGCTGAGCCTGCCGCCGGACGGAGGATGTGCCGATCAGCGCTCCCTGCGCCAGGGCACCGTAAGGATCGGTTGGATCGAGGCCGGATGCCTGGGGGGGAAGCACCAGCACATCGCGCGCATCCTCGCGCTTGAGGGCGCAGGCCAGGCTGATGCCGGGCGGCAGAACGGTTTCCAGATCCTTCAGGCTGTGCACCGCGAGATCGATCCGGCCTTCCGCCAGGGCCTCATGGATTTCCTTGGCGAACAGCCCCTTGCCACCGATTTCCGCCAGCGCCCGGTCCTGCACCTTATCCCCGGTGGTGGTGATGACATGCTCCTCGAACACCCGCATGCCCCGCAGCACCGGGCAGAACCGCCGCAGCAGATCAAGAAAGTTGGCGGTTTGCGCCCGCGCCAGCGGCGAGCCGCGGGTTCCCACCCGCAGCGGCAAGCCCCGGTGGTGCGGCCCGACTTTCGGGATCGCTTCGGATGTCGCGGAATTCATCCGGCTGCTCTAAAACCAAGCCCATGGAAAGAAAAGCCGCCGCCTCAGGTCCGGTCCTTGGCATTGAAAGCTCCTGCGATGAAACCGCCGTCGCGATCCTGGCAGCCGATGGCGCGATTTTGGCGGAGCGGGTGCTGAGCCAGATCGCCGATCATGCGCCCTATGGTGGGGTCGTGCCGGAAATTGCCGCCAGGGCGCATCTTGGCGCCCTGGCGCCGATGGTCGCGGATGCCATGGCGCAGGCGCGGCTTGATTACCCCGATCTCGCCGCCATTGCCGCGACGGCCGGCCCCGGCCTCATCGGCGGCCTGCTGGTGGGGAGCGGCTTTGCCAAGGGTGCCGCGCTCGCCGCACGCAAACCCTACCTCGCGATCAATCATCTGGAAGCCCATGCCCTGAGCGCCCGGCTCCCGGGGCTGAACGCGGCGCAGCCCGGTTTTCCGTTCCTGCTGCTGCTGCTCTCCGGGGGGCATTGCCAATGCGTGGCGGTGCTGGACGTCGGCCGCTACCGCCTGCTTGGCGGCACGCTGGACGACGCGGTGGGCGAGGCGTTCGACAAGACCGCGAAACTGCTCGGCCTGCCCTATCCGGGCGGCCCGGCGCTGGAGGCGCTGGCGCGCGCGGGCGATCCGCGCCGGTTCGACCTGCCCCGCCCGCTGCTGCGGCGCCCCGGGTGCGATTTCTCCTTCTCCGGGCTGAAAACCGCCATCGCGCAGCTGGTGGCGCGGCATGAGGGCGCGCTCTCCCGCGAATTGGCGGCGGATATCGCCGCCGGTTTTCAGGCGGCGGTGGCCGATATTCTGGCGGACCGGCTCGACCATGCGCTGCAACTTCTGCGGGAGGCCAGCGCCGTCGTCGTCGCCGGCGGCGTCGCCGCCAATCTCTGCCTGCGGCAGAGGCTTGCGGAAGCCGCCGCCGCCCACGGCAAGGCGCTGATCGCGCCGCCGCTGCGGCTATGTACGGATAACGCCGTGATGGTCGCCTGGGCGGCGATCGAGCGGCTTTCGAGGGGCGCCGCCGATCCGCTTTCCACGCCCTGCCGCCCGCGCTGGGCGCTGGAGACGCTAACCCCGGCATGAATTACCGCCATGCCTTTCATGCCGGCAATTTCGCCGATTGCTTCAAGCATGCCCTGCTGCTGATCCTGCTGCGTGCGATGCGGCGGAAGGAGAAGCCCTTTCTCGCGCTCGACACCCATGCCGGGCGCGGGCGCTACGCGCTCTCCGACGAGGCCGCGTGCCGGACCGGCGAATGGCGGCAGGGAATCGGCAGGCTACTGGAAGCCCGCCCCGAGGCGCTTGCCGAATATCTGAACTGCATCGAGACGCTTGGCCTCTATCCCGGATCGCCCGTCATCATCCGTTCCGTGCTGCGCCCTCAGGACCGGCTGATCGCCTGCGAACTGCACCGGGATGAGGCGGCGGCGCTGCGCCGGGAAATGGCCGCCGGAGAGATGACCAGGAACGTCGCGGTGCATGAGCGCGATGGGTATGCCGCGCTGCGGGCGTTTCTGCCGCCTCCGGAGAACCGCGCGCTCATTCTGATCGACCCGCCGTTCGAACAGCCGGACGAATTCGCCATCGCGGCGGAAAGCCTTGCGGGCGCGTGGCGGAAATTTCCGCGCGGGCTTTACGCGCTGTGGTATCCCATCAAGCATCGCGCGCCGGTGCGCGATTTTTTTGAAACCCTGAAGCATTCCGCCATCCGCGATGTCATCGCCTGTGAATTGCTGCTGCGCGAGCCGGTGAATCCCGCCAGGCTGAACGGCTGCGGGCTGCTCATCGTCAATCCGCCCTATGGCTTCCAGGAGGAGGCGGCGCCGGTTTTGCGGGCGCTGCGCGATGGGCTGGGAGAGGCGGGCGCGAGCGTTCCGGTTGAAAGATTGATCCATGAATGAGAGTTTCGATATCGGCGTGATCGGCGCGGGCGCCTGGGGCACCGCGCTTGCCGTGCTGCAGGCCGGCGCGGGACGGCGGGTATGCCTCTGGTCGCGCGATGCCGGGCATGCCGCGCTGATGCGCAAAACCCGGATGAATTCCCGTCTGCCGGGCTGCGTGCTGCCGGAGTCGCTGACGCTTGCCAGCGACTTCCCGCAAGCGCGGCTTCTGCTGTTCGCCGTTCCGGTGCAGCACGCGCGCGGCGTGCTGCGCGCCCTCCCTGAAAGCCCGGCGCCGCTGGTGCTGTGCTGCAAGGGACTGGAGGCGGGGACGCTGAAACTGCCGCATGAGCTGGCACGCGAATTGCGCCCGGAGACGCCCGTGGCGATCCTCACCGGGCCGAATTTCGCGTATGAGATCGCCGCCGGCCTGCCGGCGGCGGCGGTGCTGGCGGCGGCGGAAGCGCCGCTACGGGCGCGGCTCATGCGCGATCTGCGCAGCGCCACGCTCCGGCTTTACGGCTGCCCGGATATGGTGGGCGCGGCCCTGGGCGGGGCCGCCAAGAATGTCGTTGCCATCGCCTCGGGCGTGGTCATGGGAGCGGGCTACGGCGAAAACGCCAGGGCCGCGCTCATCACGCGGGGGATCGCGGAAATCGCCCGGCTCGCGCTGGCGCTGGGCGGCAAGGCGGAAACGCTCTCCGGCCTGTCCGGCCTGGGCGATCTTTTGCTCACCTGCACCGGCGCGACGAGCCGCAATTTCTCGCTGGGCTTCGAACTCGGCCGCAACCTGCCGCTCGCCGATATTCTGGCGCGGCGGCGCGG
>JAJYAF010000207.1 GCA_021779655.1 Pseudomonadota bacterium | reverse complement strand
CGGTCGAGCAGGACAATCGCGAGCCCGGCCGAACCCGTGAATCCCGAGATAAAAGCCAGCCGTTCCGCCGAGGGCGGGACGTATTCCCCCAGATGCTCGTCCGCGCGCGGCACCAGAAAACCATCAAGCGCCAAGCGCCGTAAAACGGTCCGCAGCTGGTCCAGCCGGGAACGATGATCCGTGGTCATGGATGATTCGTGAAATGGGGAACCGGCGCGGGAATGCCAGCGGGTGATGTCTGCATCGCCGCTTCATCACCGCGCGCGAAATGCCGCGGAGTAATGGCATCCTGGATACCGAATTCACCGGGCAGGGAACCTTTCGGGAACAGCCGGGTGAAATGGCCCATCTTGCGCCCTGGGCGGGCTTGCGCCTTGCCGTAGAGATGGGGAATGAGTCCCGGCGTTGCCAGGATGGCCGGCAGCATTGTCATGTCCTCCGGCCCGACCAGGTTTTTCATGACCGCATCGGAATGCCGGACCGCCGGGGGAAGGGGCAGCCCCGCCACGGCCCGGACATGCAGCTCGAACTGGCTTGCCGGACAGGCATCGATTGTCCAGTGACCGGAATTATGCGGCCGGGGCGCAAGTTCGTTGACCAGCAACCTGCCATCGCGATCGACGAACATCTCCACCGCCAGCACCCCGACAAGCCCCAGATTTTGCGCGATGTGGCAGGCGATGCGCGTTGCCTCCTCCGCTGTTTCGCAAGCCAGGGATGCCGGCGCCAGCGTGAGATCGAGAATATGCTGTTTGTGGCGGTTCTCCACAGGGGGGAAGGCCGAAAGCGTGCCATCGGCGCCGCGCGCCACGATGACGGAAATTTCGCAAGCGAAATCAATAAAGCCTTCCAGGATCAGCGGCTTGGGATGCAACTGGCGCAGGGCATGAGGAAAGTCCGCGAGGTCGCGCAGGATCGTCTGGCCTTTGCCGTCATAGCCAAGACGGGTTGTTTTCAGCACCGCGGGCAGCCCCAGCCGCTCGGCTGCTTCATTCAATTCCCGTGCCTGGCGCACCTCCGCCCAGGGCGCGGTGATGATGCCGATATTGTTCAGGAAAGCCTTTTCCAGAAGCCGGTTTTGGCTCAGCCGCAGAATTTCCGGGCTGGGTCGCACCGGTTTCAGGCTGGAAAGAAGTTCCAGGCCATCCGCCGGAACGTTCTCGAACTCGAAGGTGATCACATCGACGGCTTCCGCGAAACGGTGCAGCGCGACGTGATCCGTGTAGTCGGCGATTGTGGAAAGGCAGGAAACCTGTGAAGCGGGACTGTCTGCCTCCGGCGAGAAGATATGACATTTATAGCCGAGCCGCGCCGCCGCCAGCGCGGCCATGCGGCCAAGCTGGCCGCCGCCGATGATGCCGATGACGGCTCCGGGTGCTAAGGGAAAAACGCTCATTCGAAGGGGGAATCCGCCACCGCGGCGGTTTGCGCGTTTCGATAGGCCCGCAGACGGGCGGCGAGCTCACGGTCGTTCAAGGCAAGAATTGATGCCGCCAGCAGCCCGGCATTGATCGCGCCGGGTTTGCCGATCGCCAGCGTGCCGACCGGCACGCCGCCCGGCATCTGCACGATGGAGAGCAGGCTGTCCTGCCCCTGCAGCACAGTTGCCGCAATGGGTACGCCGAGCACCGGCAGAATGGTCATGGCGGCCGCCATGCCCGGCAGGTGGGCCGCCCCGCCGGCGCCGGCAATGATGACCTTCAGGCCACGCGCTTCCGCGCCGTTGGCATAGTCGTACAGCCTGGCCGGTGTCCGGTGCGCGGAGACGATTTTCACCTCATGCGGCACGGCGAGCGCCTCCAGCACTTCCGCCGCATGTTGCAGCACCGGCCAATCCGACTTGCTGCCCATGATGATCCCGACCAGGGGGCGTGGCTGGCTCAAGCGGTGCGGTCCGGGATGAGCCGGCTTTCCAGACGGGCGATTTCGTCCCTCAGCCCCAGCTTGCGCTTCTTCAGCCGTTGAAGGTGCAGCTGGTCGATAGGCCCTTGTTCATTGGCGCGCGCGATAACCGTATCCAAGTCCCGATGCTCACTGCGCAGGACATGCAGCCGCCGCAGCAGGCTGTCTTTATCGTTCAACATGCCGGAGCAATAAAGCGGTTGCGCCTTTCCTGGAAACAGAAATCTCGGATAATTTCTGTATTTGCAATAATTCAGGTGACATTTGGTGCGCAAACGAGCAAGGATGCCTTCCCCCTTGCCATGCAAGGGGACCGAGGGGGCGATTGATGCAAATGACGCGATCTGGCGACCCATTACCTGCCGAAGACCTGGACAGCGGCATTTTGGAAACGCCCCAAATCCGGGATTCAAGGGATTAACAAATCGGAAAGTGCTCCAGCCTGATAGAAGGAGGCATTATGAATCTGCAATCGCATATCGAGGTCTTGAAGAAACGGCATGCCGAGCTGGATACGCGTATCAGCGAGGAGGACCGGCGCCCCTGTCCCGACGAGGTACAGATATCCCGGTTGAAGGTCGAGAAATTGCGGTTGAAGGAGCAGATGGAGCGCCTCAAGGCGTCGCCGAACGCGGTTTAAGAGCTTCTTCCGGAGAACGGCTTTCGGCGCGGGCGGCGAGGTTCCGCGCGCGCTGTGAAGGCTTGCGCCAGCACACACAGGCTCCGAAAGCGATCGCAAGTCTTCGGCGGGCGCGGGGAGATCAGCCGTTTCGGCTGACACGCGCTTGCCGCGGGCGGTAGCGGGCGAGGAGACGCTGGCGAATCCGCTCCAGGCGCTTGCCTTCCAGAAGCAGCGGCGCGCAGGATTTTTCGTGCCGGACAAGGGACGCGAAATCCGGATGCAGGGCGAAGCCCTCCCCGCCGTTTTCAAAAGCATGGCGATTGCCGGTCTCGAGATAGGTTTCTGCCGCCGCGTGCTCGGCATAGAGCACCGCATGCCCGGCAAGCTCGATGTGGTAATAAGTCACGCGGCCGGGCGCTGCCCGGTAGATGCTCAGACCGTTCAATAGAAGCTGTGCCGGGATCAGAACATCGTCGATCAGCAGCGCATGGTCGGGCGAGACACGCAATTCGCGGCGGGGAATGTCGTCTGCCAGCGCGCCGGGGGCGATGCAGACGGGCTGCACCTCCAGGGGGCGCGGGTGGCGCCTTGCGTCGATCGTTCGGAAGCCGATCCAAATAACCGGCTGCTCCTCTCCCTTGTGGGTGAGAAGCATGTCGCCGATCTGGAGTTTTTCCACCGGGACCTCGTCCCGGATGGTGAGAATGCGCGTGCCGCCGGCAAAGCACGGCGCATTCTGCTTCAGGGCGATGGTTGTGGCGGTTCCGCTGCTGGCGATGCTGAAATTGGCGGTGGTGAAGCTTCCGGTGATATCCAGCGTCTTGATCACGGAGCCGGCGATCAGCTCCAGGCCCTTGCCTGTGACGAAACTCTCGCTCGCGGCACTGAAGTTGGTGAGGACGATTTCATCGCCTCTTTCGAACCCGCTGATCACCTGGTTCGCGGCTAGCGCCACGGTGGTTCCGGAGATCAGCCAGTTGGCGCCGGGCTTGAAGGCGATGGTGCTGAAACCGCTGAATGCCGTGCCGATGTTGGTCAATGTTCCCGGCGTCGAACCCGCGAGGATAAGTGTGCTGGCCTTTTTCTTATCCACCACGGTGCCGCCGAAAACCGCGCCGGGATAGATGGCGAGCGCGAAAGACGACCCGCAAACGGCGTATTTCCCCCCGGCGATGGTTCCGCTGGTGGTTAGATAGCCGCCAGTGAGGCAAGCCCCGATGGTGTGGCCTGCGATTGTACCCGAATTCGTCGCCCTTCCGCCGGAAAGCTGCACGCCGTAGCGGCCGCCATAGACGTTGCCGATGTTGTCGAAGGACGTTCCGGAGGCCAGCGACACGGCCACCTGCTGCGCCACGATGCCGCCATAGCTGAAAGCCGTGCCATTGCGGATATACACGCCAAGGCCACGCCCGTAGATGTATCCTTCGTTGACGAGAAAATCCGGAGACGAGGTCGCGCTCAAGCTTGAGAGATAGACGCCCACGTCGATGGTGGAGCTGATGGTGCCGGTGTTGACGGCGATGCCGCCGCTTTCAAGTTCCAGTCCGTAGACATTGCCGGCCAACGTACCGAAATTCGTGAGGTAGCCGCCCTGGTCGACCCCTGCGGTTCTGAGGCTCGAGATATAGCCCGAGGCTGCATTGGTCATGATGCCGTCGCTGAACAGTTCAACCCCCATGCCGGGGCTGCTGATGCTCCCGCCATTGACCGCAATGGCGCTGCTTTCCACCGCGAGACCGGCGAACGAGCCGGTGATGGTGCCGAAGCTTATCAGATATCCTTGAAGTCCGACCGCGGCGCCAATAACTCCGGAAACCACGCCGAAGGCCGTGTTCGATGCGGTTGAAAAATTGACCGCGAGGCCGTCATACGTGCTTCCGGAAATCGTGCCGTAATTGATGAAGGTGGTGCCATAGACGGCGCGATATTGCGTGTTGAGCAGAAAGACTCCGTCGTGCGTGCCGCTGATCTTGCCGAAATTGCGAATCGTACCGCCCCAGGCGTTGCGGAGGCCATAGGTTTGCCCCGTAATCGTTCCTGAATTCGTGATTACCGCATCTTCCGCCAGAACGCCGGTGACGCCGCCGGAGATATTGCCGCTGTTCGTTAGCGTGCCACCCATGGGCAGTGTGCTGAGCGTGGTCGATAGGAGATCGACGCCGTCGGTCTTGCCGGTGATGCTGCCGGTATTAATTATCTGGCTTGCGTTCCGGCCGGCCGCGCCGTACTGCGCGCCGTAAACGGTCCCGGAATTGTTCAGCCGCGCCCCGGTAAGCCGCACGCCGTAGCCGCTGTTTGTCTGCGTGCTTGTCCCGGAAATGGCGCCGCTGTTGATGATCGTGCCGCCGTTTTGAAGATAAATCCCGCTCTGCCCGCCGATGCTGCCGTAATTGCTGAGATCGAGCGCGTTAACCGAAAGCACCGCGGGAACGACATAGGTGCCGCCCGAGGGAATGGCCCCGGTAATGATTCCCCGGTTCAGGATGCT
>JAJYAF010000206.1 GCA_021779655.1 Pseudomonadota bacterium | reverse complement strand
AGGTCGCCGCGAAGCGTTTCTGGCGGAGTTCCATCAGATCGTCCCGCTCGTTCTGGCCGAAGCGGGTTGCCTTGAATATGGACCCACCGTCGATGTCGCCGCGGGGCTCGCCGTTCAGCAGCCGTTCCAAAGATTTGATATGGGTTGAGAGCGTGGATTGCGAAAGGTTGAGCGCGATCTGGGCGCTGCTAAAGCTGCCGGCTTCCGCGAGCGCGACGAATACCCGGAGCAATCTCAGATCGATGTTGTCGAGCCGTCGCATGGCCAAAACATAGATCGAAGATTTTCAATGTAAAGCACGAGAAATTTCGGTCGTTTTCGATGTATGGATTTGCCATGCTGCGCGCATGCTTGCTTCCCAGGAATTCCGCGGCCTCTGGCACCGCTCGCTGCTGGCCACGCCGGAAGGCGTGCGCGACATGGGCACGCAGGTACGCTGGCTGCAGGGACCGAGCCTGTTCGTGGATCTGCGTCAGCCGGCGGGGCTGGCGGCGCGGTTATCCGGCGCCTGCCGCCTGGATGCGCTGACCGCGGCGGACTGCCTGGCGCTGGCGGAACAGCAGGGCTTCGCCGGGCGATTTGAGGCGCGCGATGGCGCATTCGAATGGGTGCGGCGGCTGGATTTTCAGCCGCCTCCGGCTTTACCGGATCTCGGTCGGCTGTTTTGGCGGGACGCCATCCTGGTGGAGGAAGGCGTTGTGCAAGCCTATACCGAGCACTGGCACCGGGAACCCGGATCGGATGAAGCGGCCTGCGGCTTTTGGCTGCGCGACCCCGAGCATGGGATCGAAGGCTGTCTGCTGCGCGCCGGCGACTGGTTTGGTTACATGCGCGGCCGGCCCGAGGCGCTCCCTGGAGCATCCCTGACCGTGCTGGTCGAGGCCGCGAGCACGCTCGTGGCAATGCAGGAACTGATTAACTGCGAAATCTCGCTGGGCAAGGTCAGCGCGGGCTGGCGGATCGAACGGTCCAGCCTGCCCTACCGGGTGGGCTGCCGGATGGAGATGCGGCCGAAAGGCGAGCGGCTCGAAGTGCTGGAGCCCGATGCCGCCGCAAGGCCGACGACGCGGCATTGGGAAATCCTCCACCAGGAGGGAGATGTATCTATGATTCTCAACGCAATCTCACAGTTGGCGGATCGCGCGAGGCCGTTAAATGGATTTTAGCGGAAAATCGGTACTGATCACCGGCTCCAGCCGCGGCATCGGCCTGGGTATTGCCGAGGGCTTCGCCAGAGCCGGCGCCGACCTGCACATGCTGGCTGATCACCAACAGGTTTTCGGCGCCGCGAAGGCGCTGGGCGCCAAAGCCTATCTCGCCGACATTACGGATGCCGCGAAGGTCTCGGAATGCCTCAGCCAGATATCGGCCCTGGATGTGCTTATCAACAATGCGGGTCTCGAACGGCTGACCCCAATGGACGACGCGAGCGACGAGGCCGCCGCCATCTTCGCTCGCATCCTGGCCGTGAACGTCACCGGCACCTATCTCGTGACCCGGGCGGCGCTGCCGAAGATGCGCACCGGAGGGCGGATCATCAGCACCAGCTCAGTCTGGGGCCGCGTCGCGGAGCCGTTTTTCGCCGGCTATGTCGCTTCCAAGCACGCCGTGATCGGGCTCACCAAATGCTGGGCCAAAGAACTTGGGCCGCGCGGGATCAACGTGAACGCGGTGGCGCCGGGCTGGGTGCAGACGGAATCCGCATTGCGCTCGCTCGCCACCATGGCCAAACGCAGTGCGGTGGCCGAGGATGTGCTGCTGCGGCAGATTCTCGATGGCCAGGCTCTGCCAGGGCTGATGGAGCCGCATGACATGGCGGGCGTGTATCTTTTCCTCGCCTCGCCTTACGCCGCTAACATCACCGGGCAAACGATCGGTGCGGACCGGGGAGAAGCGCCGTGGTAGCGCAGCGGGTACTCGTTACGGGTGCGGCGAGCGGCATTGGCCTTGCGACGGCGCGGGCTTTCGTCCAATCCGGCGCCAGCGTGCTCGGGTTGGATATCGCAACCTTTCCCGAGGACGTGTCGGGGCTAGCAGTCGATCTCGCCGATGCCGCCGCCGTCGGCGACGTGGTCGCCGACGCATGCCAGCGGTTGGGCGGGCTGGATTGTCTGGTGAACTGCGCCGGTGTGGAATATGACGCGCCGCTCGCCGAGCTGGATATTTCGGCGCTGGACCGGATGTTCGCCATCAACCTGCGCGGTCCCATGCTGGTGGCGCGCGCGGCCCTGCCTTTTCTCAGCGACAGCAGCTGCATCATCAACCTGGCCTCGGAACTTGCTTTCCTCGGCCGCGCCGGTGCCTCCGGCTATTGCGCGACGAAAGGCGGAATGCTCTCGCTCACCCGTTCCTGGGCGCGGGAGTTGGGGCCGAAGATCCGGGTGAACGCGGTCGCACCCGGGCCGATTGATACGCCGCTGCTAAATTTCAATGGAATGAGCGAGGCACTTCAAAAACTTGAAACCGACAACCCGCTGCGCCGAATCGGCCGGCCGGAAGAGGTGGCGGCGGTAATCCTGTTTCTCAGCGGCCCGGCGGCAAGCTTCGTCACCGGGCAGTGCTATAGCGCCGATGGCGGCGCGGCCATGCATTAAGGAGGCGTGATGGTCGACAGCGTATACATGGCCGAACGCTCCTGGCCGGAATGGCAGCAAAAAATCCTAGAAGGCGCTATAATCTTTCTGCCTTTGGGCGCCACGGAGCAGCACGGGCCGCATCTGCCGCTGAACGTGGATGTGATTCTGCCGACCGCGGTGGCGGAACGCGTGGCGCGCAATACCGGCGGGCTCGTGGCGCCGACGCTGCAATACGGCTACAAATCCATGCCGCGCTCCGGCGGCGGCCAGAGCTTTCCCGGAACCACCAGTCTGGACGCGAACACCTTCGCGCACACGATCCGGGACGTGATCCGCGAACTGGGGCTGCATGGCGCGCGCCGCTTCGTGATCGTCAACGGGCATTTTGAAAATTCCTGGCCGGCGGTGGAGGGGCTTGATCTGGCGCTGCGCGCGCTGCGGCAGGAAGGCGTTGCCGATGTCACCGCCATGCGGCTGGAATACTGGGGTTTTGTCCATCAGGAAACGCTGGACCGGATCTTCCCGGATGGCTTTCCAGGCACCGAGCTCGAACATGCCAGCCTGATCGAAACTTCGCTGATGCTGCTGCTCCGCCCGGAGCTCGTGCAGCTGGAAAAAATTCCTCAGGAAGGCCGGGCCAGCTTTCCGCCTTACGATATCTTTCCGCCGCCCCCCGGATATCTGCGCGAAAGCGGCGTGCTGGCGGATGCGCGCGGCGCGCGTGCTGAAATCGGGCAGTGGCTCATGGACGATCATGTCGCGCTCATCACCGCCGCGGTGAAAAAGGAATTTCACGTTTGAGCGTGCGGGATGTCCGAGACCATCTTATACCATCCCGCCAATTGATTGACTCTTCCAGACAGGTGGCGGGCTGGCATAAGGCATTGATTTCGCGCGCGGCCACGGCGCAGCGCGGCCTGCGCCCGCGCCACGGGCTGCCGGGCAGATCGAGCCAGCTGGACGAACCGGTTTTGCAGTTCCATCGCCGGCCTGCCGCCTGGATGACCGCATGATGCGGCAATTCGCCCCGATCGACGCGGCGCTGGTGCCGCGTTTCGCCGGGCTGCCGAGTTTCATGCGGCTGCCGGTGCTGACCGATCCTTCACAGGTGGATGTGGCGCTGGTTGGGGTCCCGTTCGATGGCGGCACCACCAACCGCGCCGGCGCCCGGCACGGGCCGCGCGAGATCCGCAACCAGTCCAGCCTGATCCGCCGCATCAACGCAAACGGCATCGCGCCGTTCGACCGCCTTCGCGTTGCGGATCTCGGCGACTGCCCGGTCAACCCGATCGATCTCGCGGATTCGCTCGCCAGGATCGAGCAATTCTTCCGCTGCATCTCCGAGGCAGGCGCGGTTCCGGTCACGGTAGGCGGGGATCATCTGATCACGCTGCCGATCCTGCGCGCACTGGCGAAACAGCCTCTCGGCCTGGTCCATTTCGATTCCCATTCGGATACGAATGACCGCTATTTCGGCGATAACCGTTACACCCACGGTACACCGTTCCGGCGCGCGGTCGAGGAAAATCTGCTCGATCCGAAACGCTGCGTGCAAATCGCGATTCGCGGCACCTATTACCACGAAACGGATTTCGACTTCGCGCGCGATGCCGGCTTCCGGATCATTACCATGGAACAGGTGATGGATCGCGGCATCGAGGCGGTGATGACGGAGACGCGCGACATCATCGGCACTCTGCCCTGCTATGTGTCTTTCGATATCGACAGCCTGGACCCGGCCTTCGCGCCCGGCACCGGCACCCCCGAAATCGGCGGGCTGACGACGCGGGAGGCGCAGCGCGCGTTGCGCCGGCTCGGCGGCTGCCGGATTGTCGGCGCCGATGTGGTGGAGGTCGCACCGCCCTTCGATCCCACCGGTCTGACCGCCTATGCGGGCGCCGTCATGATGTTCGAACTGCTCTGCGCCATCGCGGTAGGCGAGGCCCCGTGACTCACCAATACGAAACCGGCCGGCTCGATCTTCCGTTCGTCGGCCTCTGCAGCTTCGGCAAATATCCCATCCAGTTGGACTGGGAGCGGATTGACGCGGATGTCGCGATCCTGGGCGCGCCATTCGATGGCGGCACGCAGTATCGCGCGGGTGCGCGCTTCGGGCCGCGAGCCATCCGCGAGGCCTCCACCCTGTTCGCCTTCGGCCATGCCGGCGCCTACGACCATGAGGACGATGTCACCTATCTTTCCGGCGTGCGGATCGTGGATATCGGCGATGCCGATATCGTGCACACGATGACCGAACTGAGCCATGCCAACATAGAGCACGCCGTTCGGAAAATTCTGACCGCGGGGGCGCTGCCGGTCGTGCTCGGCGGGGATCATTCCGTCAACATTCCGTGCATCCGGACCTTCGCCGATCAGGCGCCGATGCATTTGGTGCAGATCGATGCGCATCTGGATTTTGTGGATGAGCGTCATGGCGTGCGCAACGGCCACGGTAACCCGATGCGGCGCGCGTCGGAACAAAAACACA
>JAJYAF010000004.1 GCA_021779655.1 Pseudomonadota bacterium | reverse complement strand
GGCCAGCGCCAGCGTGCCGGGGGCGCTCAATGTGCCGGCGAAGGTGATGCCGTCCCCGGAGAGAGAGAGCAGCGGGGTGGCGACGCTGGCCTGGCCGTCGGCGATGATGCTGCCCTGGGTGGCGATGTCCAGCGCCTCGGCGGTGATGGCGCCGAGCAGGGTGCCGGACAGATCGAGCCCGGCCGAAAGTCCCCCTAAATCCACTGCCCGTCCGGCGGTGAGCGGGGCGATGCTCACCGTGCCGCCAGGCGCCATGACCGCGCCGTCCTGATCGGTGATGCTGTCGGCGGCGAGGCTGATCCCGCCGCCGGTCAGCGTGCTGGCAAGCGTCAGGCCGGGGGCGGTGAGCGCGATGGCGCTGCCCGCCGAGACCGGGCCTGCCACGTCCAGGCCCGCCGCGTTCCGCACGGCGATGCCGCCGGAGGCGGAAAGACCGTTGAGCACGGCAATGAGATTGGCGCCGCTCAGGCTGATCTCGGTGCCGGTGCCGGCAAGGGTGGAGACATCGAGCACCCCGGTTCCGGCCTGGGCGATGGCGGCGCTGGCGGTAAGGCTGAGCAGTCCGGCATTCACCGTGCCATCCAGCGCCAGCGAGCTGCCGGAAAGCGCCAGCGTGCCGCCGCTGAGCGTGCCGCCCGCGGTGAGGCCGCCACCGCTTTCCAGCAGCGCCAGGGTATTGGCGAACGAGATCGCCCCTCCCGTGACGATGGAGCCGGCGCTGAACCCCGCGGCGCTGCCAAGGACGATCGTGGCCGCCGGGTCCAGCGCGCTCACCAGGTTCTGCGAAACAACAAGCCCAGGCCCGGAGCCGCCCAGATCAAGAATACCCCCACCATACGGCGCAAGCGCAATGGTGCCGGCGGGCGCCGCGAGACTCCCCAGGCCGTTAAGGGTGACCGCATGGGCCGCCAGCGCGATATCGCCGCCGCTCGCGGCGGACAATGCATTGTCCAATCCGAGCGTGCCATTGGCGGCGATGGTGATCGCCTGCGCCTGGAGCGCGCCGGTCACATCGAGACCGGCACCGTTGCTCAGCGCCAGCGTGCCTCCGGCCGTGAAACCCGCCAACGTGCCGATATCGTTCGCCGCGGCGGTCAGCAGCGCGTTGCTTGCCGCGGACCCGGTCAGGGTCGTGGCCGTAATCCGGCCCGAGGCCCCCTCCGCCACCACGCCCCCCGCGTTGACGGCAAGCTCCGTGCCGGTGAGGATATTGTTGATATTGATGGTGCTGCCGGCGCCGAGGCCATTCAGTGTTATCGCGCCGGCGTGGACTGCCGCGCCGATATCGAGCGTTCCGCTCTGGCTGATTTCGAGCATGCCGGTGATCGAGATGCTGGCGCTGATTTTAACGTCTTGAGACGAAAGCAGCGCCAGCGTGCTCGCGACACTGTTCTGGATGGCGCTTTGCACGGAGAGCAGGTTGCTCGCCTCCAGCACGATGGTGCCTGTCAGCCCGGAAAGGCTGACGGGATCGATATAGGACACCATGCTGGAATCGGTGCCGATCGTGGTGGAGGAGCCCACGACGGTCGTACCGGCGGCGAGCGAGCCGGTGCCCACCACCAGCGTGGCCGGATCGAGCAGGATTTCGCCGGCCTGACCGTTGACGGCCGTATCGGTCACCAGGCCGCCGAGGCTTATCACGCCGTCCGACGAAATCTCGGCCGTGCCGCCATTGCCGCCCAGCGTGCCGCCACTGACAGAGATGCTGCCCGCATCGTCGGTTTCCCCGGTACTCAGCAGCGTGACCTTGCCGCCGTTGCCAGCATGTGTTGCATCCGCCCTGATCGTGGCGCCCGTGGCGATGCTCACCGCAGCGGCGCGAGGCGCTGCCGTATCGGGGGCGCCTTGAACCGCCCGTTGCAGATCCGTGCCGAGCGCGACGATGCCGCCCCCCGCCTGGCCGGACGCGTCGATGCGCGCCGAGGCCGCCGCCGCCACGTTACCGGTGGCTACCGCCTGGATCTGGCCGCCTTCTGTCCCCGGCGCGGTGCCCCGCGCCAGCAGATTGCCGGCGATGCTGATGCCGCCGCCTACCGCCAGCATCGAGATCGTGGCCGCCTTGCCGCCGACGCTATCCGTCCGCAGTGTGCCGCCGACTTGCAGGAGCTGCGAGACCAGCGCATCGGCATCCGCCGCCGTCAAGGTGATCTTGCCGCCATCCGCGAGTATCAAGCCCTTATTTGTTAGCAGCGCCGGAACGATCTTGCCGTTCAGGTCCACCGCGCGCACCGCCCTGGTTACGTCCAGCGAGACCAAATGGTCGCCATAAAGATCGAGCGTGAACGCGTCCGCCCCGGCCAGCACCACCTGGCCGAGCCGGGCGGAAATAAGCCCGTTATTGGCGACCTGCGGCGCCACCAGCCCGACCAGCCCGGCCTCACGGGCGGTGATCTGGCCGTCATTGACGATCCTCGCGCCCGGCCGGGGCAAGCGCGAGAAATTCATTTTCCCGGCCATGAAATCGGCATTGCCGATGTCCGAGGTGGAGATGATGACGCTTTGCGCCGTCACCTCGGCGCCCTTGGTGAACACCACGCCGGACTGGTTGATGAGCACGATCTGCCCATTGGCGCTGATATGTCCGGCGATGACGGAAGGGCTCGGGGTGACCACGCGGTTCAGCGCAATGGCGTTCGTTGAAGGCTGCACATAGGTGACCCGCGCATTGGCCCCGACATTATAGCTCTGCCAGTCGATCGCGGTGCGGTTGCTCGTCTGGGTGATGGTGGTGCTGCCGGTGGTTTGGACGATGCCCGCATTGCCCCCCACCACCACGCCGCCCTGGGGTGTCGTGTCCGGGGCGATGGTCTGCGCCCGCAACGGCGCCGGGTGAGCGAGAACCGAACTCAAAGCGGTGCTCGCCAGCAGCCAGGCACTGCGCCAGACCCGGTGGCTCCGGCCCCGCAAGGGCGACGATTTTGTCTGGCGTTCCGGTGTCATTTTCTCTCCAGGCTGCGTTAGTAGCGCGCCGTCACACCCCAATAGATGATTGTTTCGGACAGCGGCGCGACGTCGGTGGAGGCTGGAGCAAGCCGCGTGACCAGCCTGTGCGCGACCTCGCCATCGAGTTCGAGGTCACGGGTCAGCCCCAGCCGCACACCG
Source organism: Pseudomonadota bacterium (assembly GCA_021779655.1). Next base: position 18,018 of record JAJYAF010000004.1, on the reverse strand, counting down.
CCGCCCACGGATGCCACCCGATGGTTCAGATCCGTCGGCAGATTGGACCAGACCTCGCCCCAGTCGTAAAAGCCATAGAACTGCGCGCCAAGATCGAATTCATGGCGGAACAATGTCAATGCCGTTCCGGTGTTGAGTTGAAGTTCCGCCGTCGCATAGGCGGCTTTGTCTCCCACGATTTGTCCGGAATAATAGCCACGAGTGAAATGCGTTCCACCGAGGTAGAACTCCTCTTCCGAAGGCAGAATGGCCGTGCTGTATTGCCCGCCCGCTTCGGTGCGCAGCGCGACCTCTGCCGTGGGCCAGGGGGAGAATAGCGGCTGTACCCGGCTGATGGAGCCGGAGATTTTCCAGAAGTCGAATTTCGCGCTCGTGCGGCCGCCGGGCGGCGAGCTGCGGCCATCTTGAGAGGTGCCGAGAACGGGCAAGCCCTGCGAAGCCTGGGCGTCGATGACATTGAGCGCGCTGCGGCTGTTACCGGTCCAGAGATCCTGCCATACATACTCGGTACCAAGCCGCGCCACCCGCAGGCTGTCCGTGCTGACCACACTCCCGACCGCGGAAATCGTATTCTGTTCGGCATCCAGCCGCAGGCGCGCGGTCAGCGCCTGGTTCCGGCGCAAAATCACCGGATAGCTGACCTGACCGCCGAACACGCTCACCTGGCTCTGATAGTGGATCAATCCCAGCGCGCCGCTGGGGTTCGCCCGGCCCGCGCCGCCATAGAACTGCATCTGAAGGCCGGAAGCGCCGAGAAAGAAGCTCTCGGAAACCTGCCCGAAATTATTCGTGTTGCCGCTGGTGTGAAAGAGAGAAAGCTCCGTCTGGTCGCCAAACGACGTAAGGCCGTTGATATCCAGCACTGCCAGCCCTTCTGCCGGGCCGCTCTCCTTGAAGCCGCGGTTATCGGCGGTGACCAGACCCGAAACGGCCTGCCTGGAGACTTCCGCCACCAGCGTCAGCGCGCCGGGATCACCGTTATCGGATTGCAGCACGGCCTGCAGGGAAACACCCGGCACCTGCTGCGCCAGCAGCAGCCAGCGTTCGAGCGAGGCTTCATTCAACGGGCGCTCCCGCGTTAGATGTTGCAGGAATTTGAGAACCAGCGTACCCGCCGGGCCGATATCCGCGGAGAGCAGCACGTTGGTGATATAGCCTTCGGTGACGATGAAGCGAACATTCCCCCGCGCGTCCACGTCCAGCGTGACAGTCGAAAGAATATAGCCGTGCCCCCGGTATAGATCGACCATCGCGCGGCGGTCGGCTTCCAGTTTCCGAAGCGGCACGTTCTGTCCGGCCAGCCCGGCGATGATCGCGTTCAGTTTCGCAGGTGGAAAGGCCGTGGCCCCGACGATGCTGGCGGACCGGACGAGGATGGAGACCGGCGGCAGGCTTATCTCCGGCCCGCCTTGCGGAATGGCCGGCAGCCCCACGCCCAGACGGGGATGGGAGAGGGGGGCGATGTGCGGTATCGGCGAGACCGACAGGCTGGGCGCGCTCACCTGCGCGCGGGCATTGGCGCCGCAGGCTGCCATGGCACCGCCGGACATCGCGGCAAGCACTGCCAGCCTTGCCATGAACCGCTGTCCCAACGCCGCCCCCGCCTTGCGTAGTTTAACTTGTTACCGTTGGTTCAAGTCGTTCTCGTTGACCAACGTCTTTCGCCGATTTAATCACAATATTAGATTTTTTGAAAAAAACAACAAGCAGATCGTTTCGAACGAGGTGTTTTAAGCCTTTGTTATTGAGTGTGTCGCATCGCCTTGAATGACGCGCGGCCATGGAATAAAATATTTCCTTATGGCGATGCCCGCTGCCCGTTTGACCGACATGCATATCTGCCCGATGGTGACCGGCCTTGTGCCGCATGTCGGCGGGCCCATCACCGGGCCTGGTGTGCCGTCCGTGCTGATCGGCGGCCTGGTTGCCGCGGTGATCGGGGACAAGCTCTCCTGCGTAGGTCCGCCGGATATGATCGTGAAAGGTTCTGGTTCCGTTCTGATTGGCGGCAGGCCCGCCGCCCGCTTGATGGATACTTGCGAGCATGGCGGGATGATCGTTCTCGGCTGCTTCACGGTGCTGGTCGGGGGCTGAAAACAGCCAGGGGAAACCGCGTCGCAAGCCAGACGGGCTGTTTTGGTCCTCGCTCTACCCGATCTTGACGAAGGCGGCGGTTCCGGCCGGGCTGGATAGGCCGCGCGGCGGGCCCACGGCGGCGGGCTGGACATCGTCCGGCACATCCCCGCCCGGCGTCTCCTCGCCCAGCGTCTCCTCGCCCAGCATCTCCTCCAGGCTCCGCATGCAATCGCGGGTTTTGTCATCGGCAAGGGCGTAGAACATCTGCGTGCCCTGGCGGCGCGCGCGCACCAGCGCCGCGCGGCGCAGTTCGGCCAGTTGCTGGCTGAGCGCGGGCTGGCCGATGCCGGTGGCGGTTCCGATCTCGCCCACCATCCGCTCGCCAGCCGACAGGCAGGAGAGAATCATCAAGCGCTGCGGCTGGGCATAGGCTTTCAGCTTCTCGGCCGCCGCCTCGGCCAGGGCGCGGTTCTGGTATAGGGCGGTCATGCGCTGTCCTGGCGGCAGAACCAGTCCACCCCTTCGGGCATCTCCGCCAGAGAGGCGGCGGGCGGAGCCAGCAGCGCCTCGCCCTGCCGCCAGCCCTCCGGAGCCATGCGGCCATCGCCCGCGGCGGCCTGCAAGGCGGAGATCAGACGCAGCATCTCCTCCACCGACCGGCCGACGTTATGGGGATACCAGGTGATGGCGCGGATCACGCCTTTCGGGTCGATGAAATAGGTAGCGCGAACGGTGGCACTATCCGGCGCGGCCTCATCCACCATGCCATAGGCGTGGCCCACCGCCATGCTTGGGTCCTCCACCACCGGAAAAGGGATGGTGACGCCGAAAGCGTCGCGGATCGCCCGCAGCCAGGCGAGATGGGAATACAGGCTGTCCACCGAAAGGCCCAGCAGCGCGCAGCCGAGCGCGGCAAAGCGCGGCGCGGCGCGGGCCAGGGCCACGAATTCCGTGGTGCAGACCGGGGTGAAATCCGCGGGATGGGAGAAAAAAACCAGCCATTGCTTGCGGAAGCCGGACAGCTTCACCTCGCCCATGGTGGTGCGGGCCTGAAAGTCCGGCGCGACATCGCCGATCCGCAGCGGTTTGGCCGGAGGGGAAACGCCGAGGCCCGATACATCCATCCGCGGGAAATCCTTTCGGGTTAAAACGAACAACTTGACAAATTCAAAATATCATAATTAAGTATTTTCTGTAAATATGAAAAAGGTTTGATCCCGTGTCGGACCCAGCTTTGCAACAGGCGTGCGACCTGATTTCCCGCACACCCGCTGGCGCGGTGCCGGTGAAGGCGTTTTTTGACGAGGCAACTTTCACCGCCAGCTATGTCGTCCACGATCCCGCCACGCGCCGCGCCGCGATCATCGACAGTGTCCTGGATTTCGATCCGGCCTCCGGCCGTACCTCGGTTAAATCGGCTGACGCGATCCTGGCTTATGTCCGCAAGGAGGGGCTGAGCGTGGAATGGCTGCTGGAAACCCACGCCCATGCCGATCATCTCTCCGCCGCGCCTTATCTACAGGGCAAGCTGGGCGGGCGGCTTGCCATTGGCGCGGAAATCGTCGCGGTGCAGAAAACTTTCGGTAAGCTGTTCAATGCGGGCACGGAATTCGCCCGGGACGGCTCCGATTTCGACCGGCTGTTCAAGGATGGCGATCATTTCACCCTGGGCGAATTGCGCGCCATGGTCCTGCACGTTCCAGGACATACCCCGGCGGACCTCGCCTATGTGATCGGCGATGCCGTGTTCGCGGGCGATACGCTGTTCATGCCGGATTACGGCACGGCGCGGGCGGATTTCCCGGGTGGCGACGCCCGCCGGCTCTATCGCTCCATCCGCCGGCTTCTCTCCTTGCCGGATCGCGCCCGCCTGTTCCTCTGCCATGACTACAAGGCGCCGGGGCGGAACGAATATGCCTGGGAGACGACCGTGGCCGCCGAGCGCGCAGGCAATGTCCATGTGCATGATGGCGTCTCCGAGGACGAATTCGTGGCGATGCGCGAGGCGCGGGACGCGACTCTCGCCATGCCGCGGCTCCTTCTGCCCTCGATTCAGGTGAACATGCGCGGCGGGCATCTGCCGCCGCCGGAGGAAAACGGCATCCGTTATCTCAAGCTTCCGCTGGACGCGGTCTGATGCCGACGGCCTGGGCCTTCGCCTTGCTGGGCGGGTTGATGATCGGCTGCGCCTCGGCGCTTATGCTGCTCGCGCTGGGGCGGATCGCCGGCGTGAGCGGGCTGGCCGCCCGCGCCGCCGGACTGGCAGGGTCCGACGCGCCGCCGGCGCTCGCCCTCGCGTTCATTCTTGGTCTGCCTCTCGGCGCGTTTGTCATGGCGCGGGCGCTCGGCGGGGTGGATTTGCATTTCGTTGCCGGCACGGGGGCGCTGGTTCTCGCCGGGCTGGTTGTCGGCTATGGCACGCGGCTTGGTTCCGGCTGTACCAGCGGCCATGGGGTATGCGGCCTCTCCCGCTTCTCCCGGCGTTCCGTGGCGGCAACGATGATTTTCATGGCAAGCGGCATCGTCACGGTGGCGCTGATGCGGCTTTTGCCGGTGATATGGTGATATGAAGCAGATTTCGCTTGCACTGCTTGCCGGCGCGCTGTTCGGCGCCGGCCTTGCGCTCTCCGGCATGGTGGACCCGGCCAAGGTGCGGGGGTTTCTCGATATATTCGGGGCATGGAACCCGACGCTGGCCTTCGTGATGGCGGGGGCGATGCTGCCCATGGCCATCGCCTGGCGGGTGCGGGCACGGCTGGCGGCGCCGCTGGCCGAGCGGCGCTTTCATCTGCCCGAGACGCGCGCGGTGGATGCGCCTTTGGTGGCCGGCGCGGTCCTGTTCGGCATGGGGTGGGGGGTTGCCGGGCTGTGCCCCGGCCCGGCGATCGCCGACCTCGCCCTGGCGCCGCGCCGGGCGGCGATTTTCGTGCTGGCGATGTTCGCCGGCATGGCGGTCCACCGATTCACCATCCGCCGGAGCGTTGCGGCCAGCGCTTAGGGCCAGATTGGGAGGAAAAAAATGACCATAAGGAGCCTGACCCCGGATTTCGCCGTTTCGCCGCAAATCCGTCCCGGCGAAATCGCCACCCTCGCCGGCGAGGGGTTCCGCGCCATCATCTGCAACCGGCCGGATGGCGAGGAGGCCGGCCAGCCCAGCGCCGAGGAAATTCACGCCGCCGCCGGGCAAGCAGGGCTCGGCTTTGCTTACATACCGGTGATCTCGAAGGATATCGGCCCGGTGGAGGCGGAGAAAATGGCGGCCGCGCTGGCGGCTCTACCCAAGCCCATCCTTGCCTATTGCCGCTCCGGCGCGCGCTCCGAAGCGCTGTTCCGTGCCGCCGGGGCCAAGGCTCAGGGTGTCTCGTCCGCCGCCAGAACCTACGATATTCTCATCGCGGGGGGCGGCAGCGCTGGTATCGCCACCGCCGCCAGCCTGCTCAAACGCCGCCCGGGGCTGAAGATCGCCATTATCGAGCCCGCCGATATGCACGACTATCAACCCGGCTGGACCCTGGTGGGTGCAGGGGTTTTTTTACCCGAGGTCACCCGCCGGCCGATGGCGGAGGTCATCCCCCCGAATGTGGACTGGATCAAGCAGGCCGCAAGCGGCTTTCTGCCGGACGAGAACCGGGTTGTCCTGGCCGATGGCGGCACGCTCTCCTACCGGGTTCTGGTCGTGGCGATTGGCATCCGCCTCGCCTGGGAGGCCATTCCGGGCCTTGCCGAAACTCTGGGGCGCAACGGTGTCACTTCCAATTACCGGTACGATCTCGCCCCATACACCCACCGGCTCGCCACGGAACTGACCTCCGGGCGCGCCATTTTCACCCAGCCGCCCATGCCCATCAAATGCGCGGGCGGCCCGCAGAAGGCGATGTATCTGAGCTGCGACCGGTGGCGGCGCGCGGGCGCGCTCAAGAATATCGCCGTTGAATTCGATACGGCCACGCCGGCGCTGTTCGGCGTGGCCGCCTATATTCCGGCGCTGATGGCTTATATCGAGCGCTACGGCATCGAACTCAATGTCGAGACGGCGCTGGTCAAGGTGGATGGACCGGCGCGGCGCGCGGTATTCGAGCGTAAGGCCGCCGGGGGGCGCACGGAAACGGTTGAGCGCGAGTTCACCATGCTGCACGCCGTGCCGCCGCAAATGGCGCCGGATTGCGTGCGCTCAAGCAAGCTCGCGACGCCCGGCGGCTTCGCCGCCGTGGACGAGGCAACGTTGCAAAACCCGGATTATTCCAATGTCTTCGCGCTTGGCGATGTCTGTGCGGCCTCCAACGCCAAAACCGCCGCCGCCGCCCGGCAGCAGGCGCCGGTGGTGGCGGTGAACGCGCTCGCCGCCCTTGACGGCAAGCCGATGCAGGCGGCCTATTCCGGCTATGGTAGCTGCCCGCTGACCGTGGAGAGAGGGAAAATCGTGCTTGCCGAGTTCGGCTATGGCGGCAAGCTGATGCCGACTTTTCCAAGCTGGCTGCTGGATGGCACCCGGCCTACCCGCGCCGCCTGGTTCCTCAAGGATCGGCTCCTGCCCTTCATCTACTGGCATGGCATGCTGAAGGGCCGGGAATGGCTGGCCGGGCCCAGGCCGCTTACGCCAAAGCCGCCGCTTACGCCAAAGCCGCCGCTTACGCCCGCGCAGGGCTGAGGGCCATGACCCTCGATCTGGCTCAGTATTTGCTGGGCGCGCTCAGCGGTCTGCTAGTGGGCTATACGCTCGGGCTGGTGGGCGGCGGGGGCTCGATTCTGGCGGTGCCGCTCATGGTGTATCTGGTGGGTGTTTCCAACCCCCATATCGCCATCGGCACCAGTGCCCTTGCGGTGGCGGCCAACGCGGCCACCGGCCTGCTGCACCACGCCAGGGCGCATACGGTGAAATGGCGTTTTGGCGTGCTTTACGCCGCAGCCGGGGTCGTCGGGGCTGTTGGAGGCTCCTCGCTCGGCAAGGCCGTCAACGGCCAGAAGCTTCTTTTCCTCTTCGCACTGCTGATGATCGGCATCGGCGCCCTCATGCTTCGCCATCGGAACCACGAAGGGCTGGAGGAAGCGCAAGGCGGGTGGAAGAACGCGCCGAAGGTGCTCGGCTTCGGTTTTGGCACCGGTATTCTCTCGGGGTTTTTCGGTATTGGCGGCGGGTTTCTCATCGTCCCCGGCCTCATCGCCGCCACCCGGATGCCCATGCTCAACGCCGTCGGCACTTCGCTTGTGGCGGTCACCGCCTTCGGTCTCACCACCGCGTCGAACTACGCCCTTTCCGGGCTGGTGGATTGGGGTCTCGCCTTCGATTTCATTCTGGGAGGGCTGCTGGGCGGCATGCTGGGCGCTGCCTCCGCCCAGCGCCTGGCCGCGAACCGGGGGCGGCTGACGATGGTGTTCTCGGGACTGATCTTCGCCGTCGCGCTCTATATGCTCTGGCGCAGCGGCGCCGCCATCCTCCACCATGCGTGAAGCGCCGGGCTAGGCAGGGAACACCGGCGGCCTGCTGTTGCGCTCGGCGGTCTCGCCGGTTATGTTGGCCCTTGCCTTCTCGGGTCCACTGGCGGCCAACCGCTTTCCCTGCTGGCATTGGCGCGGACAGGTGCATCAACATGAACAATGTTGTCCTAAGGCAATTCCAGCTACCACACACGCGCCGGCGATGCGTCCAAAGCCCGGACGCGAACACGCCTTGCCCCAGTGTACGTTACATCCGCCGCTTCGGGGTCGACCCGGGGCGGCCATTATCAGTCGTAATAAAAGGATAAGCCATGCGGGAAATCGGTCATTTCATCGGGGGTAAGCGTGTCGCGGGCGGCAGCGGCCGGTTCGCGGAGGTGTTCAACCCCTCCACCGGGGCCGTACAGGCCAGGGTGGCGCTGGCTACGGCGGCGGAATTGCGCGCGGCGGTGGAAAACGCCAAGGCCGCTCAGCCCGGCTGGGCCGCCACCAACCCGCAGCGCCGGGCACGGGTGCTGATGAAATTCCTGGAGCTGATCAACAGGGAGAACGACAGCCTGGCCGAGATACTGGCCAGCGAGCATGGCAAGACGGTGCCCGACGCCAAGGGTGACATCCAGCGCGGGCTGGAGGTGGTGGAATTCGCCATCGGCGCGCCCCACCTGCTGAAAGGCGAGTTCTCGGATTCCGCCGGCCCCGGCATCGATGTCTATTCCATGCGCCAGCCCCTCGGGGTGGTGGCGGGCATCACCCCGTTCAATTTCCCCGCCATGATCCCGCTCTGGAAGGCGGCGCCCGCCATTGCCTGTGGCAACGCGATGATCCTGAAACCTTCCGAGCGCGATCCGTCCGTGCCGCTGCGTTTGAGTGAGCTGTTCCTCGAAGCGGGACTGCCGCCCGGTATCCTCAACGTGGTGAACGGCGACAAGGAGGCGGTGGATGCCATTCTCGACGATCCGGACATCGCGGCGGTCGGCTTTGTCGGCTCCACGCCGATCGCGCAGTATATTTATGGCCGTGCCGCCGCCACGGGCAAGCGCGCCCAGTGTTTCGGCGGCGCCAAGAACCACGCCATCATCATGCCGGACGCCGATCTCGACCAGACGGTGGATGCGTTGACAGGCGCGGGTTACGGCTCGGCTGGAGAACGCTGCATGGCGATCTCGGTGGCCGTGCCCGTGGGCAAGGAGACAGCGGAGCGGCTGGTGGCGAAGCTCGCCCCCCGTGTCGAGGCTCTCAAAATCGGTCCGGCAACCGATGCCAGCGCCGATTACGGCCCGTTGGTGACCAAGGAGGCGCTGGCCCGCGTGGAATCCTATATTGGCATCGGCGAGAAGGAAGGCGCCAGGCTGGTGGTGGATGGGCGCGGCTTCAAGCTGCAAGGCTATGAAAACGGTTTCTACATCGGCGGCACGCTGTTCGATCACGTGACCCCGGCCATGCGCATCTACAGGGAAGAAATTTTCGGCCCCGTGCTTTCGGTGGTGCGCAGCGGCACCTACGAGGAAGCGCTGGCTTTGGCGACCGACCATGAATATGGCAACGGCGTTGCCATATTTACCCAGTCGGGCGACGTGGCGCGGGATTTCGCCAGCCGGGTGCAGGTGGGCATGGTGGGCGTCAACGTTCCCATTCCCGTGCCCATCGCCTATCATACCTTTGGCGGCTGGAAGCGCTCGGCCTTCGGCGATCTCAACCAGCACGGGCCGGATGCCTTCCGCTTCTATACCAAAACCAAGACGGTAACCGCGCGCTGGCCCTCCACCAACCGGGACGGCGCCTCCTTCGTCATTCCCACAATGGGTTGACATGAACATCCTGGCTTGGGGTCTGGGGGAGGAACAGATCGCGCTCCGCGACATGGCGCGCGCCTTCGCCGATGAGCATATGGCGCCCCATGCCGCGCTATGGGACCGGGAGCGGGTCTTTCCCGTCGAGACGCTGCGCGCTGCCGGGGCGCTTGGCATGGGCGGCATCTATGTGGACGAGGCGCATGGCGGCTCCGGCCTCACGCGGCTGGATGCCGCCCTGATCATCGAGGCGCTGGCAACCGGCTGTCCCTCCACCGCCTCCTATATTTCGATCCATAACATGGTCGCGGGCATGATCGACCGTTTCGGCGATGAAACGCAGCGTGCCCGCTACCTGCCCAAACTGTGCGGCATGGTGCATCTGGCGAGTTATTGCCTGACCGAGCCCGCCGCCGGATCGGACGCGGCGGCCATCCGCACCAGGGCGATACGCGACGGGGATGACTATATCGTCAGCGGTGTCAAGCAATTCATCTCCGGGGCCGGGGCCGCGGATGTCTATGCGGTCATGGTGCGCACCGGTGAGGATGGGCCGCGCGGCATTTCCACGCTGATTATCGAAAAGGACACGCAGGGCCTTTCGTTCGGTCCGAATGAGCATAAAATGGGCTGGAACACGCAGCCGACGCGGCAGGTAATTCTGCAAGACGCGCGGATTCCGGTGGTAAACCGGCTCGGCCCGGAAGGCATCGGCTTCAAGATCGCCATGGCCGGTCTGGATGGCGGGCGGCTGAACATCGCGGCGGCCTCGCTGGGAGGCGCCCAGGCGGCGTTGGACAAAACCTTGGCCTATATGGCCAGCCGCAAGGCCTTCGGCCAATCCCTGACCGAATTTCAAGCTCTGCAATTCCGCCTCGCGGATATGGCCACGGAGCTCGAGGTGGCGCGCACCTTCCTCTGGCGGGCGGCCGCAGCGCTGGACGCAAAGGCGCCAGACGCGACCCGGCTCTGCGCCATGGCCAAAAAATTCGCTACCGATGCCGGATTCGAGGTGGCGAACCAGGCGCTCCAGCTTCATGGCGGCTATGGCTACCTCGCCGATTACGGTATCGAGAAAATCGTGCGGGATCTGCGTGTCCATCAGATACTCGAAGGGACCAACGAGATCATGCGCGTTATCATTGCACGCGGACTGACCGGGAAAGGGTAGACCAATCACATGAGCGAGACCGAGGATGTTCTGCTGGAAACGCGCGGCGCGCTCGGGCGTATCCGTTTGAACCGCCCCAAGGCGATCAACAGCCTTTCCCTCCCCATGATCCACGCCATCGAATCCGCGCTCAACCGTTTTGAGAGCGATCCCGCCATCGGTCTCGTCCTCGTCAGCGGCGAGGGAGAGCGCGGGCTTTGCGCGGGCGGCGATATCCGGGTGCTCTACGAGAATGGACGGGAGCGGATGGCCGATAGCCTGGCTTTTTTCCGCGACGAATACCGGATGAACGCCCATATCGCCCGTTACCCCAAGCCTTATGCCGCCGTCATGGACGGCATCACCATGGGCGGTGGCGTGGGTATTTCCGCGCATGGCCGGGTGCGCATCGTCACGGAACGCACGAAAATGGCGATGCCGGAAACCGGTATCGGTTTTTTCCCGGATGTGGGCGGAACCTGGCTGTTGAGCCGCGCCCCCGGCGAGATCGGCACGTTCATGGGCCTCACAGGCGAGGCGTTCGGCGGTGCCGACGCGATTTATGCCGGTCTGGCGGATTTTTTCGTGCCAAGCGAGACCTTGCCCGCGCTCATCGAGGCGCTGGCCGCCTTGCCGGCCAGCGCAACCGTGACGCAAGCGAGCGAAATCACGAAAAAATTCGCCCAAACCGTGCCGGCTCCGCTCGCGGCGCAGCGCGAGGAGATTGACCGCGTCTTCGCCTCCGATGACGTGGAGGAGATCATCGCCGCTCTGCGCGCCGCCGGCACGCCCTTCGCGGCCGAAACGCTGAAGATCATGGACCGGAAATGCCCGCGCAGCATGAAGGTAACGCTCAGATTATTGCGCCTGGCCCGGCGGGACACGACCCTGGAGCAGAGCCTGCAACGCGAATTCGACGCCGTGCATGCGGTGCTGGCTTCGGATGATTTCTACGAGGGCGTGCGCGCCGCCGTGGTGGATAAGGACCGCAACCCGAAATGGTCGCCCGCTACGCTTCACGCGGTCACCGCGGCTATGGTCGAGGAATTCATCAGGCCGGCGGGAGAGGTGATTTTTTAAGTTTTTAGCCGGAATGGGAGGAAAACATGACAGAAACGATCGCCTTCATCGGCCTGGGCAATATGGGCCTGCCGATGACAACCAATCTGGTGAAGGCCGGATGCAAGGTTCAAGGCTGGGATGTGGTGCCCGCCGCCAATGCCGCCGCCGCCAGTGCCGGGGTTTCGATCGCCGCCAGCGCCGCGGAAGCGGTGAAAGGCGCCGGGGTTGTCATTTCCATGCTGCCCGATGGCAAGGTGGTACGGGACTTGTACGGCAGCGGAATTTTCAAGGCCGCCGCGCCGGGAACCTTGTTCATCGACTGTTCCACCATCGATGTGGATAGCGCCCGTGCCGCGCATAAGGCGGCGGCGGCGGCGGGAATGGAAAGCCTGGACGCGCCGGTTTCAGGCGGGGTCGGCGGGGCGCAGGCGGCAACACTCACCTTCATGGCGGGCGGCAGCGAGAAAGCTTTCGCCCGCGCCAAAACGGTGCTCGAACGCATGGGCCGCAAGATCGTGCATTGCGGCGGCGCGGGGGCAGGGCAGGCGGCGAAGATTTGCAATAACATGATCCTCGGCATCTCGATGATCGCGGTGGGCGAGGCCTTCGTTCTTGCCGAGAAGCTGGGGCTGTCTCATCAGGCGATGTTTGACGTGGCTTCCACCTCTTCCGGCCAGTGCTGGGCACTTACCACCAATTGCCCTGTGCCGGGCCCGGTCCCGGCGAGCCCGGCCAATAACGGGTACAAACCGGGCTTTACCGCCGCCTTGATGCTGAAGGATCTGCTGCTCAGCCAGGAAGCGGCCGAATCGGGGGGAGCGGCCACCGAATTCGGCCGTCACGCGGCTGAATTCTATCAGAAATTCGTTAGCGCCGGCCAGGGGGGCATGGATTTCTCCGCGGTCATCAATGCCATTCGTAGCGCCTCGGCTCCGGGAAAGCCGTAAACGCATCCTCACGCGGGGCGGACCAGCACGTGCTGCTTCCTGCCGGCCGAGAGCCGCAGCGTGCTTTCGCCGGTGATCCGCTGCGCCTCGTCGCTGATAACCATGTCATTCACCCGGGCGCCGCCGCCGCGGATCAGGCGGCGGGCTTCGCCGTTGCTCGCGGCAAGCCCGGCCCGATGAAACAAGGCAAAGGCGGGAATTCCGGCGGCGAGTTCGGCGGCGGGAATGTCGATGCTGGGCAGACCCTCGGCATCCGCTTTCTCGGCAAAGGTCTTGCGCGCGGTCTCCTCTGCCTCCCCAGCCGCCGCCGCGCCATGCGCGAGCGCCGTCGCGGCCGTTGCCAGGACAACTTTCGCCTGGTTGATCTCGGAACCGCGCAGGGCTTCCAGCCGGGCGATCTCGGCCAGCGGCAGGTCGGTGAACATTTTCAGAAACCGGCCGACATCCGCATCCTCGGTGTTGCGCCAGAATTGCCAGTATTGATACGCGCTCAGTTTCTCGGGCGTGAGCCACACCGCGCCGGCCGCCGTCTTGCCCATTTTCACCCCCGAGGCGGTGGTGATCAGCGGCGCGGTCAGGCCGAAAACCTGTCTGCCGTCCGTCCGCCGCACCAGGTCCACGCCGGAGACGATATTCCCCCATTGGTCGGAGCCGCCCATCTGCAGCGTAACCCCATGGCGGCGGCTCAACTCGCGAAAATCATAGCTTTGCAGGATGGAGTAATTGAACTCCAGAAAAGTCAGCCCCTGTTCGCGTTCCAGCCGGGATTTTACGCTATCGAATGAAAGCATGCGGTTGACCGAAAAGCATGGTCCCACATCGCGCAGCAGTTCAATATAGCCAAGCCGGTCCAGCCAGTCGGCGTTATTCACCAGAATCGCATCCGTCGGAGCTTCGCCGAAGCGCAGGAAGGGTTCGATATTACGGCGGATGCCGGCCAGGTTCGCCGCGATCTGCGCATCGTTCAAAAGCTGGCGCGCCTCCTCGCGGTGCGAGGGATCGCCGATCCGCGTGGTCCCGCCGCCCAGCAGCGCCACCGGCCTATGCCCGTGTTTCTGGAACAGACGCAGCAGCATGATCTGCATCATGTGGCCGACATGCAGGCTGTCGGCGGTCAGGTCGAAGCCGATATAGCCGGCAACCGGCCCGGCCATGAGCGCGGCGTCCAGCGCCGCCTCGTCCGTGCATTGGGAGACGAAGCCACGGGCCTTTGCCTCTATCAAAAATTCGCTTTCTGGCATGATAACCTCTTAACGCCGGTTCGCGCGCCCGCTACCACAAGCCTCATGCCGGGACAATTTCTCCGCGCCGTCGGGATGATGAGCGGTACTTCACTCGACGGAGTGGATGTCGCCTGGGTGGAAACCGACGGAACGGCCATCCGGCGGGCCGGCGCGGGCACGACCCTGGCCTATGACGACAGCCTTCGCGCCGATCTCCGGCGTCTGCTCGATATTGCCCCGGCGCTCGGCCCCGGCGATTCGTTTGTCGAGGATATCAGCCGCCGGCTTACCGAGAAGCATTGCATCGCCTTTGCCATGGCGGGCCAGGGCGCTGATCTTATCGGCATGCACGGTCAAACGATCCTGCATGCGCCGGAGCGGCGCCGCACCTGGCAGATCGGCGATGCCGCCCTGCTTGCCGCCAGAACCGGGCTGCCGGTGGTGCATGATTTCCGCTCGGCCGATGTGGCGGCGGGCGGCCAGGGAGCGCCGTTCGCGCCGCTCTGCCACGCGGCCCTGGCGGAGCGGCTGGAAAAACCCCTGCTCATTGTCAATATCGGCGGCGTTGCGAATATCACCTGGCTCGGCGCGGATGGAGAAATCCTCGCCTGCGATACTGGCCCCGGCAACGGGCCGCTCGACGATTTCATCTTCCGCCATACCGGCCGCAAATTCGACGAAAACGGGGAACTCGCCGCCTCGGGCCATGCGCGGCAGGACCGGCTGGGCCGCCTGATGGCGCACCCCTATTTTACCTTGGCCCCGCCAAAATCCCTCGATCGGCTCAGTTTCTCCCCCCTCATCGAGGCGGCCATGGAGGGGCTCACAGTTGCCGATGGTGCCGCCACCTTGACCGCCTTCACGGTGGCCGCCATTGGCGCGGCGCCGGTTCCCGCTCGGCCCAAACGGGTGTTGGTTTGCGGCGGCGGCCGTAAAAATGCCGCCATCATGGCCGGCCTGAAACAATGTTTCGGCGTTCCGGTGGATCCCGTGGAGGCGGCGGGGTGGAACGGCGATCTGCTGGAGGCGCAATGCTTCGCCTATCTCGCCGTGCGCAGCCTCCGTGGCCTTCCCTTGTCCCTTCCCGGCACTACCGGCGCGCCCCGGCCCATGCCCGGAGGCCGTCTGGCCGAGCCTCCGGGAGCGGGGAAGAAGACACCTGGTTGAACGGGCCGAATCGGCGCCGGGCTAATCGGCCGCCAGCGCCATCTGCTTGCGGGCGAGGCACTGGCTCACATAGCCTTCCACCGCTTCCGAAACCTGCTCCGCCTGATTCGCGAACACATGGTCCGCACCGGGGAACACCCGGTAGTCGATGGAAATGCCCTTCTGCTGATTCAGCTTGTCCACCAGCTTGCGCACGGTGGGTTCTGGAACCAGTTCATCGGCATCGCCATGGATGATGAGCCCGCTGCATGGGCAGGGAGCCAGGAAGCCGAAATCGTAACCGGCCGCCGGCAATGCCACGCTGACCCAGCCCGAGACCTCCGGCCGGCGCATCAGAAGCTGCATGCCGACAAAGGAGCCGAAGGAATAGCCGGAAATCCACAGCCCGCCATGGCCGGGGTTGAGCGCCTGCATCCAGTCCAGCGCCGCCGCTGCGTCGTTAATCTCGCCCATGCCACCGTCAAACTTGCTCTGGCTGCGGCCAACTCCACGGAAATTGAAGCGCATGACCGAAAAGCCCAGGCGCTGAAACACCTGGTACATCGAATAAGTTATACGATTGTTCATGGTGCCGCCATGCAGCGGGTGCGGATGCAGGACCAGGGCCAGCGGTGCGCCATGCTCCTTGGCGTGATGGTAACGCCCTTCCAGACGGCCTTCCGGCCCGGCAAACATAACTTCAGGCATTTGCTCGCTCGTCTTTCATCTAACCGTTGTTCATTCCGTTATCGGCGCACTTCTGCCCCGACCATCCCCCGATATTGTCGCTTTTTCCCTGATTCGGTTGCGATTCCGTTTTTCCAGATCTATTTTCCTTAGTCCTGTTTTCCCTGGATTTTGGGCTATTGGATTTTGGGCCATTCAACCACCGTTGTTCTCGGCAATCATATCTGCAACCATATCTTTGATAAGCATGTCTAATCACCTCGAACAGGCGCTGCCCGATTGTTGACCCCGGCGGTTGGGATACCTAGACCTTAACCACCACCCCGCATCGATTTGTATCCTCCTGCAAGTCGATCAATATATACCGCTCTTTTGAGCTTTCCTACGGAAATGTCGCATGCCCCTTATGTTTTTCACCGAGACGATCCAGGCATACCGGCAGCGTGATCCGGCGGCCCGGTCCAATTTGGAAGTCGCGCTCTGCTATCCAGGGTTGCACGCCATCGGATTCCATGCCGTCGCCAGCTTTTTTTGGCGTCACCGGTTGCGCATCCTTGGCCGCTTCGTCTCCAATGTCGGCCGCTTTCTCACCGGCATCGAAATCCATCCCGGCGCCCGGCTGGGCCGCCGGCTGCTGATCGACCACGGCATGGGCGTCGTCATCGGCGAGACGGCCGAACTCGGCGATGATGTCTATTTATATCATCAGGTTACGCTGGGCGGCATCAGCTCGGGCAAGGGAAAACGGCACCCCACCATCGGCAATAATGTCATCATCGGGGCCGGAGCGAAGGTTCTTGGCCCGATTCTCATCGGTGAGAATGCCCGAATCGGGGCGAATGCCGTCGTTGTCAGCGCGGTTGCCCCTGGAACCACCGTGGTCGGCATCCCGGCCCGCCCGGTCGAGCAGGGGCGCCGGGTTCTGGAAGCCCGCACCGGTGCCTACGGCACCCCGGCGGACCCTTGCCTGGACCCGCTGCTTAAGGAGCTCGAATCGCTCCGCGAGGAGTTGCACGCGCTCGAATCCAGAATCGCCCGGCTCGCCACCGAGCGCGTCTGAACCGCCCGCCCGCTACGCTTCGCCCACCGCATGTTCCTCGGCGGCGATTTCCGCGGCCCGGGCGGCAACCGCCGCGGCCCCGATCGGCGGGCCGGGAAAGCGCTGCCGCGCAATGCCGAACCACAGCACGAGCATCAGGACGATAAGGCCGAGGCCGTAGCTGACCAGAATATCGTTCGGCGGCTGGATGCCGATGAAGATCACCACCAGGGTGCAAAGCACCGCGAGCACGCCAATCGGCTTGGACAAGGCGCCGAGGCGGAACGGACCGAACTCGGTCCAGTGCTTCCCTTCCGCGAAAATTCCGGCCAGGATCGGCATGGCGTAAGAAACGTATAGGAACATGGCGCAGCCCGCGGCCAGCGCGCCGAAGGCGGGCGAATATAGGGTGGAGAGCAGGGCGAGCAGGGCGGCAAGCCAGATCGCCGCCACCGGGGTCCGGTATACCGGACTGACGTGCCGCCAGATCTGGTGGCCCGGAAGTCCGCCATCCCGCGAGAAGGCGAAGATCATGCGCGAGGTGGAGGTGACGCCCGCCAGCGCGCAAAGATAGTTCGCCAGCACGATACCGATATACAGGAGGTCCTTCAGCGGGGCCGGCACGGCAAGGCCGGCAAGCAGGTTGAAGAAAACACTCGCGCCGCTGGCCGCCGATTTACCCAGATCAGGCATGGCCAGCACGAAGGACGAGACCATCACCAGGCCGAAGACGAAGGACCAGAACACCGCGTTGATCATGCCTCTCGGCACGGAACGGCGGGCGTCACGGGTTTCTTCCGAAATATGGGCGGAGCCGTCGAACCCGGTGATCGTGTAGATCGGCAGCAGCAGGCCGAGCAGGAAGACATAGAACGCGTTGCCGCTATGCGGCACCACATTGCCCCCGGGCGCGCCGGAATAGTTGGTGAACGTGATGAGCCGGGTAAAATCCAGATGCGACGCCCCGAACAGCATGGTAAGGGTAAGCAGCACGGCGACCACCAGGATGAGATAGCCGGAAAAATCCGTTAGCAGGGTCGTGACCCGAATGCCCCGATGATTGAACCCCGCCTGGGTGAGCAGAATGAGGGTGACCGCGACAATCTGCTGCGTCTCCCCCCACTTCGATGTATCGATCCCGAAAATATTGTTCAGAATCAGGTTGTTGAACAGCAGATAGACCCCGACATCGACCGAGGAGACGACGAAAATCAGGCCAAGCAGGTTAACGAAGGCCGTGGCCCAGCCCCAGCCGCGCCCGCCCAGGATCGACGACCAGTGGTACAGGCCGCCGGCAGTGGGATAGGCGGAGGAAATCTGCGCCATGGCGAGCGCAACGATCAGCGCATAGAGCGAGCCGACAATCCAGCCGACGAACACCCCGAACCCGCCTCCGGTGCAGAAGCCGACCTGAAAACTGGTGATGCCGCCCGCAAGAATGCAGATGATGGAAAACGAGATG